>NZ_JBMDKW010000019.1:0-53783 GCF_057809915.1 Sphingobium sp. FG11 | reverse complement strand
CCTACCGGCCATCATAGTCGCCGCTCAACCGGCCATCGTAGTTGTCGCCGCGCAATCCGCCGAACGATTGGCGGCATGATCGATGACGCCGGGATGGCGGCCATGCAGCAGGCAGAGATAATAAGAGGCGTCGGCCAGGTCCGACAGTGACGGCATGGCGTCGCGGTCGGGCGCTACACTGGCGCGATAAACATAGGCATGCCCTCCGGTCCCGTCGGCGGCCACCAGCGTTTCCAGTAGCTGGGCGATGTCTCCACCTTGGTATCGCGGTGCCGCTTCAATCATGCTCGAACCCCTGTGCTCCGCGTGCGCTCGCGAACGTCGGATTCTTTTATCTGGATCGAGTAAACGAGGGGTTTACGCCAAAAAAAAGGGCGGCCTCGGACCGCCCCGTTTCCGGCTCATTTGGGCCGACGCTTATTGATCGAGGAAGGAGCGCATCTTGCGGCTGCGGCTCGGGTGCTTGAGCTTGCGCAACGCTTTCGCCTCGATCTGGCGGATGCGTTCGCGGGTCACGCTAAACTGCTGGCCGACCTCTTCCAATGTGTGATCGGTATTCATGCCGATGCCGAAGCGCATGCGCAGCACACGTTCCTCGCGCGGGGTAAGGCTGGCGAGGACGCGTGTGACCGTCTCCTTGAGATTCGCCTGGATCGCGGCATCCACGGGGATGATCGCATTCTTGTCCTCGATAAAATCGCCCAGATGCGAATCCTCCTCGTCGCCGATCGGCGTTTCGAGCGAGATCGGCTCCTTGGCGATCTTCATCACCTTGCGCACTTTTTCGAGCGGCATGGAGAGGCGCTCGGCCATTTCCTCGGGCGTCGGCTCTCGGCCCTGTTCGTGCAGGAACTGGCGGCTGGTGCGCACCAGCTTGTTGATCGTCTCGATCATGTGCACCGGAATACGGATGGTGCGCGCCTGATCGGCGATCGATCGGGTGATCGCCTGCCGGATCCACCAGGTCGCGTAGGTGCTGAATTTATATCCACGGCGATATTCGAATTTATCGACCGCCTTCATCAGGCCGATATTGCCTTCCTGAATAAGATCAAGGAATTGCAGGCCACGGTTCGTATATTTTTTAGCGATGGAAATAACGAGGCGCAGGTTGGCCTCGACCATTTCCTTCTTGGCGATACGCGCTTCGCGCTCGCCCTTCTGCACCATGTTGACGATACGCCTAAACTCGCTGAGCGACATGCCCGTTGCCTGGGCGATTTCGCTCACCTCGTTGCGGATGCGATCGACGGCGCGGCTCTCGGCAGCGGCGAAAGCTGCCCATTTCTTGTCGAGTCCCGCCACACGGTCCATCCAGCCGTCATCCAGCTCATGATTGACGTAGCGGTCGAGAAAATCCTTGCGGCTGACCTTGTGGCGCTCGGCCAGACGCAGCATCTGGCCGCCCAGCGCGGTCAGGCGACGGTTATAGGCATAAAGCTGATCGACCAGATATTCGATCTTCTGCTGGTGAAACTGAACGCTCTCGACCTGCGCGGTCAGGCTTTCGCGCAGTTCCTGATACACATCCTCCGCCTTCTGGCTCAGCGCTTCGCCATTGGCCATGGCAGACATGCGCGCGGACTGGGCACGCGAAAAAGCATGGAAAATCTCGGTAATGGTCGCGAATTTCTCCAGCGCCATCGGCTTCAGAGTTTCTTCCATCTGGGCAAGGGAGAGGGTGTTGTCCTCCTCATCCTCTTCCTCCACACGTGCCGTGCGCCGCTCGGTCAGACCATCCTCGTCCTCATCGGTGTCGGCGGCTTCCTCTTCGGGCTCTTCCTCTTCCTTGAAGCTCGGACCAGCGGTCTTTTCGCTAATCTCGCCATCATCATCCTCGGCGCCTTCCTCAAGGCTTTCGGGCGCCGGATCCTTCGACAGCATCGCGTCGAGATCGAGGATCTCGCGCAGCTGCATTTCGCCATTGTTGAGGGCGGTCGACCATTCGATGATCGCGTTGAACGTCGTCGGGCTTTCGCACAGCCCCAAAATCATCGTGTCGCGACCGGCCTCGATCCGCTTGGCGATGGCGATTTCGCCTTCACGGCTGAGCAGTTCCACCGCGCCCATTTCGCGCAGATACATGCGCACGGGATCGTCGGTGCGATCGACCGTTTCCTTTTTCTTTTCGGTGATCGGGCGCGGCGATCCGTCATCCTCGGTATTTTCATCGCCCGAATCATCGTCGCTGTCGTCGCGCTGCGGCTCGTCGCCGTCCTCGCTTGCCTCTTCATTCTCGACGATATTGACGCCCATATCGTTGAGCGCGGACATGACGTCCTCGATCTGCTCGGAGGACATCTGGTCCTGCGGCAGCGCGTCGTTCAACTCGTCATAGGTGATGTAACCGCGCTTTTTTGCGCGCGCGAGCAGCTTTTTGACGGCCGCTTCGTTCAGGTCGAGCAGAGGCGCGTCGCCGCCCTCATCACCTGCATCCGCCCCGCCGCCGCTCTTGCTATTCGCCTTGGTCGCCATCTATTCGCCTTAACTCCGCCGTCCTTGCAGGACGATCATCAAACCCGTGGCATTCCATCGGAATGCTACCTTCAAACAATATCTTCGGACTGTGTCAGTTCCACCAGGCGGCTATCATGATCCATCTTCAACCGATGAACCCGCTGCTGCTCAGCAAAGCTTTCGTCCGTGAGGTCATCCCTGGCGCGCCGCGTCGCTTCCGCTAGCGCCATCTCCAGTTCCGGTCCTTGCGCCATCACCCTGATAGCTTCCTCAAGATCGCGGGTAACGCGATCCGCATCGGCTGCCATCCTGTGAGGGGTGAATGTGAACGTGTCGGCCCGGAGCATCCCCTTCGCCATATTATACAATTCACCTTCGCCCAATATGGTAAGGAGGCCCTGTGTTTCAACTGTTTCTTTGCGGAACGATGCACCGATCATCGCGGCCAGTAACTGCGCCAGCGCGGGATCGCCGATATGGAGGCTCGTTAGCGTCTCGCGGTGCCGGGCGATCTGGCCGGGATGGCGGAGCAAACTCGCCAGAATAGCGCGCAGCAATCGCTGCTCCAGCCCGGTCGCGCCGATCGCCCGCGCTTCGCCGCCGACCGGGGGCAGGGGGGCTTTCCAGTGGCCGCGCCGGTCCCGTTGCCACCGGCTTTGCTGCCCGCCAGCCTGACGCGGCCCGCCTGCATAGGCAGGGCGAGCGAAAAACAGCGCATCATAGCGTTCGCGAAAGGCGTGCACATAATGGGCGCGCACATCGGGATGGCCGATCGCGTCGGTGATCGCGGAGAGCCTCTGTTTGAGCGCCGCGCGCTGCTCGGGCGTGTCCAGCGGCATCGCGCGCTGTTCATAGGTCCACAGGCGATCGACGAGCGGCTCCGCGGCGGTCAACACTGCTTCGAAGGCGGCAGGCCCCTGAGCGCGGACCAGATCGTCGGGGTCCTGCCCTGCTGGCAGCGTCGCGAACGCGAGGCTGTGACCGGGGCGCAGCAGCGGCAGGGCGCGCATGGCGGCGCGAATCGCGGCCTTCTGTCCGGCGGCGTCGCCATCGAAGCAGAGGATCGGCACCTCCACCATCTTCCAGATCCGTTCGATCTGATGTTCGGTCAGCGCTGTGCCTAGCGGGGCCACGGCATCGCCGAATCCCGCCTGCGCCAGCGCTATCACGTCCATATAGCCTTCGACTACGATCACCCGCCCGCTGTTGCGGCTGGCTGGTGAGGCGCGGTCGATATTGTAAAGGGTGCGTCCCTTGTCGAACAGCGGCGTATCGGGGGAGTTCAGATATTTGGGTTCGCCTGTTCCCAGAATGCGACCGCCAAAAGCGATCACCCGCCCGCGAATGTCGCGGATCGGCAGCATCAGCCTGCCCCGGAACCGATCATAGCTGTCGCGCTTGCGGGTTTTTTCGATATCCGGCTCGGCGCCGTCCGGGTCGATCAGCAGCCCCGCCTCGATCAGCATCGGCTCGCCGAAGTCCTTCAGCGAAGCCTTCAGTTTACTGCGCGAATCGAGCGAGTAGCCAAAACCGAAGGCGCGACGGGTGGCATCGGAGATGCCGCGTTTCTGGAGATAGGCGCGCGCTTCCGCGCCCTCTATGCCGTCCAGTTGCGTCTCGAACAGCGCCTGCGCGCTCGCCATCACATCATGCAGTCCCTTCGCCTGTTCGGCCCGTTGCGCAGAGCGCGGATCGGCGGCGGGGACTTCCATGCTCGCCGCCTGGGCCAGTTCCTTCACCGCCTCCATGAAGGGCAGGCCGCGCTGGTCGGTCATCCATCGGATCGCGTCGCCATGAGCGCCGCAACCGAAGCAATGATAGAAGCCCTTCTCGTCGTTGATCGTGAAACTGGGCGTCTTCTCGTTATGGAATGGGCAGCAGGCCTTATATTCGCGCCCGGCCTTCTGGACCTTCACGGTGCGCCCGATCAGCGTGGACAGCGACGTCCGCGCGCGCAGTTCGTCCAGGAAGGCGGGCGTCAGGCTCACGGCCGCAGCATCAGGCCAGCGCGGCCTTCACCAGGCCGCTGGCCTTGCTCATATCGATGACCTGACCGTGCCGTTCTTTCAGCACCGCCATCACCTTGCCCATATCCTTGACGCTCGCAGCGCCGACCTCCGCCTTGATCGCGTCGATCGCCGCGCGGGTCTCCTCCTCGCTCAACTGCTGGGGCAGGAAACTTTCGATCACGGCCAGTTCGGCCTGCTCCTTCGCGGCCAGTTCGTCGCGGCCGCCGCTGGTGAACATCTCGATCGATTCTCGGCGCTGCTTGGCCATTTTCTGCAACACTTCCACCACCGTCGCATCGTCGTCGGGCAGGGTGGAGGCAGTGCGCAGTTCGATATCGCGGTCCTTGAGCTTCGCCAGGATCAGGCGCACGGCGGCGAGCCGGTCCTTTTCCCCCGCTTTCATGGCGGTGATCTGCGCGCTTTTGATGGTATCGCGAATCATGGCGAAGTAGGTCCCTGTCTGCCGGAAAGGAACAGATATAGTGGCAAAAGAGATTTTTAACAGGAGTTGACCACACGGCCCCACAGGCATAGGTGACCGGCCGTTTAACCCGCACTTGACGGGTTCCCGCAAAAAGCTCGAAGGATCGCTCATCATGGCTGACGCCAAGACCCTCACCGTGCCCAAAGGAGCAACGGGGGTATTGGTTTTCGCTGACGGCGCCGCCGTGTTCGGCCGGGGCTTTGGCGCGGTCGGCGATGCGGTGGGCGAACTCTGCTTCAACACGTCGATCACCGGCTATCAGGAGATCATGACCGATCCCAGCTATGCCGGGCAGATCGTGACCTTCACTTTCCCCCATATCGGCAATGTCGGCACCAATCTGGACGATGTGGAAGCGGCGCACCCCTATGCGCTCGGCTGCGTCGTGCGCGAGGATGTGACGGGACCGAGCAATTTCCGCAACGTCGAGCCGTTCGACCAGTGGATGCGCGAACAGGGACGGATCGGCCTCGCCGGCGTCGATACCCGCGCGCTCACGCGTATGATCCGGGAAAAGGGCGCGCCCAATGTCGTGATCGCGCATGACCCTGATGGTGCGTTCGACATCGCCGCACTGGCCGCCAAGGCCGCCGCATGGCCGGGCCTTGAGGGCATGGACCTCGCCATCGAAGTGACGGGGCAGGAAACGCGGCTGTGGAAGGATGGCCCCTGGACATTGGGCCTGGGCTATGATGTCGGCGCGCCTGAGAACAATGGTCGACCCCATGTCGTGGCGATCGATTATGGCGCGAAGAACAATATCTTCCGCAATCTGGTGAAAGCCGGCGCGCGCGTCACCGTGTTGCCCGCGACCGCGACGTTCGAACAGGTGATGGAATTGCAGCCCGACGGCGTGTTCCTGTCCAACGGGCCGGGCGATCCGGCGGCGACGGGCGTCTATGCTGTGCCGGTGATCGCGTCGCTGCTGACGGACAATGTGCCGATCTTCGGCATCTGCCTTGGCCATCAGTTGCTCGGGTTGGCGGTCGGCGCCAAGACGCTCAAAATGCATCAGGGCCATCGCGGCGCGAACCATCCGGTCAAGCGGCTTTCCGACGGGCTGGTCGAGATCACCAGCATGAACCATGGCTTCGCTGTCGATGCGGCGACGCTGCCAGATAACGTCGTCGCGACCCATGTGTCGTTGTTCGACGGTAGCAATTGCGGGATCGAACTGACGGATAAAAATGCCTTTTCTGTCCAATATCATCCCGAGGCCTCGCCGGGTCCGCAGGACAGTTTCTACCTGTTCAGACGGTTCGTGGACGGACTCAAAGCGCCGGTCGCGGCATGAGCCTGAACCTGCCCCCGGTCGATGAATCCCGCCTAGCCGCCGAATGGGAAGCGGACAGGGAGGTACTCGCCAATCTCGCCGCCAATGGTGACGTGGCCAAACTCCCGCGCCCCGTGGACGTTAGCTTCAAGGGCAGCGAGAAGGATTTCGATCGCGTCCTGACCATCGCCAGCCAGTTCGGTTTCGTCGAACTCGATCGCGAAGAGGATGAGGATGGCGACCTGTTCCTGTTTCTTGAATGCGAACAGGCCGTGGACGAAGCCTCAATCCGCGCGCTGACGAAGAAATGCCTCCAGATCGAAATCCTGTGCGGCGTCGAATATGACGGCTGGGGCTGCGAGGCCCGGACGGGAGCGGTGCATTGAAAATTTTCTCCGGGCCGCTCAACGCTCCCAAAATTCAATCAGAGGCGAGATAATGCCCAAACGCACCGACATTTCCTCCATCCTCATCATCGGCGCTGGCCCGATCATCATCGGCCAGGCGTGCGAGTTCGATTATTCGGGCACGCAGGCGGTGAAGGCGCTCAAGGAAGAGGGCTATCGCATCATCCTCGTCAATTCCAACCCGGCCACGATCATGACCGACCCGGAATTTGCCGATGCGACCTATGTCGAGCCGATCACGCCCGAAATCGTGGCGAAGATCATCGAGAAGGAGCGGCCGGACGCGGTGCTGCCGACGATGGGCGGGCAGACGGCGCTCAACACGGCGCTGGCACTGTTCAATGACGGCACGCTGGAGAAATATGGCGTCCAGATGATCGGCGCGGACGCCGAAGCGATCGACAAGGCGGAGGACCGGATCAAGTTCCGCGACGCGATGGACAAGATCGGCCTGGAATCCGCGCGCTCGCGGATCGCACATACTCTTGAAGAAGCGCTGGAAGGTCTTGAATTTACAGGGCTTCCTTCGATCATCCGTCCGAGCTTCACCATGGGCGGCACCGGCGGCGGAATCGCCTATAACCGCGATGAGTTCAAGCGGATCGTCATGGAGGGGCTGGACGCGTCGCCGACCACCGAGGTGCTGATCGAGGAATCGCTGCTTGGCTGGAAAGAATATGAGATGGAGGTCGTGCGCGACCGCAACGATAATTGCATCATCATCTGCTCGATCGAAAATGTCGATCCGATGGGGGTCCATACCGGCGATAGCATCACCGTCGCCCCGGCGCTGACGCTGACCGACAAGGAATATCAGATCATGCGCAACGCATCGATCGCGGTATTGCGGGAGATTGGCGTAGAAACAGGCGGTTCCAACGTGCAGTTCGCGGTCAATCCGAAGGATGGCCGGCTCGTCGTGATCGAGATGAATCCACGCGTGTCGCGCTCGTCCGCGCTCGCCTCGAAGGCGACGGGCTTTCCGATCGCCAAGGTCGCGGCGAAGCTCGCCGTGGGCTATACGCTCGACGAGATCGAGAATGATATCACTGGCGCGACGCCTGCCAGCTTCGAGCCGACCATCGACTATGTCGTGACAAAGATTCCGCGCTTCGCGTTCGAGAAGTTCAAGGGCGCTGAGCCGCTGCTCGGCACTGCGATGAAATCGGTCGGCGAAGTCATGGCGATCGGCCGCAATATCCATGAGTCCATGCAAAAGGCGCTGCGGGGGCTGGAGACCGGCCTGTCCGGCTTCAACACGGTCGATCATCTGGTTGGCGCGCCCAAGGACGACATCATCGCCGCGCTCGCACAGCCGACGCCCGACCGACTGCTGGTCGCGGCGCAGGCGCTGCGCGAAGGCTTGAGTGTCGCGGAAATCCACGCGGTCGCGAAATATGACCCCTGGTTCCTCGAGCGGATCAAGGAGATTATCGACGCCGAGGCGCAGGTTCTGGAAAATGGCCTGCCGCAGGATGCGGAAGGCATGCGCCGCCTCAAGTCCATGGGCTTTTCCGACAAGCGCCTCGCCTGGCTGGCGCTGAAATCCGCCAATCTGCGCGGCATGGAGCGGGGCATCGCGCGCGGCTCCGGCCTGATCCACGAGGCGGTCAAGGCGATGACCGGCGGCGTGACTGAGGAGGAAGTGCGCAAACTGCGTCACAAGCTGGGCGTGCGTCCGGTTTTCAAGCGCATCGACACCTGCGCGGCCGAGTTCGAGGCCAAGACGCCCTATATGTATTCGACCTATGAAGCGCCGCTGTTCGGCGCGCCCGAGGATGAGGCGCAGCCTTCGAACCGGCGCAAGGTCGTGATTCTGGGCGGGGGACCCAACCGTATCGGGCAGGGGATCGAGTTCGATTACTGCTGCGTCCATGCATGCTTCGCGCTCAGCGAAGTCGGCTATGAAACGATCATGATCAACTGCAACCCGGAAACGGTTTCGACAGATTATGACACGTCGGACCGACTCTATTTCGAGCCACTGACGGCCGAGGATGTGCTGGAGATATTGGAGGTCGAGAAATCGACCGGCGAACTGGTCGGCGTGATCGTCCAGTTCGGCGGCCAGACTCCGCTCAAACTGGCGCAAGCTCTGGAAGATGCGGGCATCCCGATCCTGGGCACATCGCCCGATGCGATCGATCTGGCCGAAGATCGCGAGCGTTTCGCCGCGCTGATCGACCGGCTCAAGCTCCGTCAGCCCGCCAACGGCATCGCCCGCAGCCGCGAGGAGGCAATCGCGGTGGCCTCTCGCATTGGCTATCCTGTTCTGATGAGGCCCAGCTATGTTCTGGGTGGCCGGGCGATGGAGATCGTCGACGGGCAGGCGCAACTCGAAGAATATATCACCACCGCCGTTCAGGTCTCGGGCGACTCGCCAGTGCTGATCGATCAGTATCTGCGCGATGCAGTAGAGGTCGATGTCGATGCGCTGTGCGATGGCGACGATGTCGTCGTGGCGGGGGTACTCCAGCATATCGAGGAAGCCGGCGTGCATTCGGGCGACAGCGCCTGTTCGCTGCCGCCCTACAGCCTGAGCACGGATATCATCGCGGAAATCGAACGGCAGACCGAGGTGCTGGCGCGGGCCTTGTCCGTGCGGGGATTGATGAACATCCAGTTCGCGGTCAAGAACGGCGCGGTCTATCTGATCGAGGTCAATCCGCGCGCCAGCCGCACCGTGCCCTTCGTCGCCAAGGCGATCGGAGCGCCGATCGCCAAGATCGCGAGCCGGGTCATGGCGGGTGAAAAGCTGGCGGCGCTGCCTAAAATTGATCGTAACGCCATCGCCCATGTCGCGGTGAAGGAAGCGGTATTCCCCTTCGGCCGCTTTCCCGGCGTCGATCCGATACTTTCGCCCGAGATGAAGAGCACTGGCGAAGTCATGGGAATCGATAGCAATTTCGCTACCGCTTTCGCCAAGGCGCAGATCGGTGCCGGAACGATCCTCCCGACTAGCGGCACCGTCTTCATTTCCCTCAAGGATAGCGACAAGCCGGTGATCCTGCCTGCCGCGCGCAAGCTCGTCGCGATGGGGTTCGCCATCGTCGCGACCGGCGGCACCGCCCGCTATCTCGAAGAGAATGGCATCACCGTGGAAACGGTCAACAAGGTGGCGCAGGGGCGTCCGCATATCGTGGATCGGATCGCCGATGGCGGCGTGGACCTGATCTTCAACACGACCGAGGGCTGGCAGTCGCTCAAGGACAGCAAGGCGATCCGCACCAGCGCGCTTCGCCAGAAGGTGGCGAGCTTCACCACGGCGGCCGCGAGCGTCGCTACGGCTGATGCGATCGAGGCGCTTCGTGGCCGCGCCCTTGAAGTGCGCGCGCTCCAGTCCTATTATCCCGCCTCGCAAGCCTGATCCCCGCATAAGGAAACATGCTGCGGGCGGCCCTTTCGACATGCGAAGGGTCGTCAAAGGGAAGTTTTGACGAAGGATTTGCTGAAATGGCGACTGTCGAGAAGATGCCGATGTTGCAGATGGGCCATGACAAGCTCATGGCGCAGCTTCGCGAACTCAAGGCAGAACGGCCGCTGATCGTTGACGCCATCGAGGAAGCGCGTGCCCATGGCGATCTTTCGGAAAATGCCGAATATCATGCCGCCAAGGAGCGTCAGGGCCAGGTCGAAGCCACGATCGGCGACCTGGAGGACAAATTGTCGCGTGCCCAGATCATTGATCCCAAAAGCCTTTCGGGCGACAAGGTCGTGTTCGGCGCGACCGTGACGCTGATCGACGAGGACGACAAGCCGATCCGCTATCAGATCGTGGGTCAGGCGGAAGCCGACGCGAAGGCGGGCATGATCAGCTATAACAGCCCGCTTGGCCGCGCGCTCATCAGCCGGCAGATCGGCGAAGAGGTTGAGGTGTCCGTGCCTGCGGGGGACAAATTCTATCTGATCGACAAGATCGAGTTCATTTAATCCGGTGAAGCTGCCCGCCGGTCCCATGACGAACGGAATCGCGGCGGTTACGATCGTCGCTTTTCTGATGCTGTTTCTGACCGGCCAGATCGACAATGCAGCCATTTTGGGCGGCTTCATTCCGGCGCGTTTCGTTCATCCACAATTGCTGGCGGGCATGGCGGCAGTCCCGGTTTGGCTGACGCCGCTCAGTTGCACGCTGATCCATGCGGGTTGGCTGCATATCGGGTTCAATATGCTGATGCTGCTGTTCTGCGGCAGGCAGGTCGAGCATGTGCTCGATAAGGGCGCTACGCTGTTTCTCTATATTGCCGGCGCATATGGAGCGACCTTCGCTCAATGGGCGATCGACCCATCTTCGGCCGAACCGATGGTTGGCGCCAGCGGCGCGATTTCAGCGGTGATGGGCACTTATGCGCTGCTTTACAGCCAACAGAATGTTCGGGCTATCGGGCCGTTTTCGGCCAATGTAGTCCGTCTCGTTTGGCTGGCGGCCGGTTGGATCGCTATCCAACTGATGATCGGCATTGGCATTGCCGACATCGGCAAGATCGCGGTCGTCGCGCATATCGGAGGGTTTCTGGTCGGGCTTCTGCTCACCCGGCCACTCCTGCTCTGGCGCTTTCGCAAAGGACCACGGCCTGTAAGCTAGGCCGCCGCAGGATTATCCCCCTGGAAGTTCCGGCTCCAGCAGGCGGTGCAGATGGACGATCACATAGCGCATTTCGGCGTCATCGACGGTGCGCTGGGCTGAACTGCGCCAGGCCGCTTCGGCAGCCGCATAGTCCGGAAATACCCCCACCAGATCGACAGCGTTCAAATCTTCGAACTCCAGCGTCTGTGGGTCCTTGACCCTGCCACCCATTACCAGATGCATTTTGCTCATCATGCGCCCCGTCATTATTGCTGCATGTCATGTTGCATAGCAGCATGACATGCAGCTTCCAATATGTTGAACGGCGCGGATCGGATCGATTCGATCAGGATTTGGGAAAACGCGCCTTAATCGCATCCACCTTGTCAGACACGATCGCCAACAGCTCATCGGCGATGCGGGACGCACGCCCCGTCAGGTCGGCGGATGTCGCACCGTCACGAACCGAGGCGACGGTGCTTTCTGCGCCGTCCTTCACGCCTTGAAACGCGTCCGCCGCGCCAGCCTTCAAGGTGGCGGCACCTTCTCCGACAGCGGCACGCGCCGCAATCGCGGCTTCTATAACGCGAGCGCCGGCCGTGCTGGCCAACGCGGGGAAGGACCTCATCGCTGCCCGGCTCTTGGGGAAAAGCCATGCGACCAGAGCGCCCGCCGCAATGGCGCCCGCGACGACCGCGACGGGATGCTCCTGCATGATCTCATTAGCGCGGGTGGCGGCCCGTTGGGTTTTATCGCGGACGCCCGAATAGGCCTCGCTCGCCTGCTCGCGTCCTGATTGAATGATATCCCCGGCGCTTTCTCGGGCCTTCTCGCCGCCATCCTTCAATCGCTCTCCCGCAGCGCCGGCAATATCATTTGCCGCGTCGCGGACTCGCGTAATCTGCGCTCGAATATCAGCCATGATCGGTCTCCCTATTCCTGTCCTTAAGCCGAACGTACACCCGCCCTAAAAGTGCCGCGAGGGGGCGGCGGAACAGATAGATGGTAAAGGCGCTGGCGGCGGCGCCGAACGCCACGGGGCGCTCCCGGACCTTGATGACTGCTTGCGAAGGGATGGCTGAAATCGACCCGATTATCTTTCCCTTTGCATCGACGAGCAACCGGCCGGGAGCGAGCCGCTCTCTGGCCTCATACAAGCTCGACAATAACGCCGTCTTGCGCGCTTGCACGCGAACCGTTGCCTGTTGATAATCCGTTGGCCCGGTCATGGTTTGATCGCTTTCGTCATGCGGGTGACCCGCGCCCTGGCAAACAGCAGCAGGATCAACGACAGGGCGAGCGCGCCACCGAATATAGCGAGCGCGGCCCAGAGCGGACCGATCAGAGCCGCAAGCACAAGAGTCAGGCCGACCATGAGTGCGACCAATCCCGCAAAAATCAGCATTGCCGCGATGACAGCGAAAATGGCCGCATCGCGAACGCCAGCGCCGATCAGGCCAGCCCGCAGTTTCTGCCGATCCAGTTCCGCCGACGCATAGGCCCAAGCATCGGCCGCCACCCGCGCAAGTAACTGGCTCACCGATTCATCTTCGCCCGGCGCATGGGGAGAGGTCACCGGGTCGGCTATCTGTTCACTCAATGGACCCTCCGCCCGGATTGCCAGGGCTGATATAGTCGGATGAAGGCGATGCGTTATGCGTCGCCCTCATCCGATCCCTTTGCCAAGCGCATCAGGACAAAGCCGACCACTGCCGCAGCGCCGATCGCCACGGCCGGGCTTTTGCGCACGAAATCCCGCGCTTCGCTCATCAACTGGTCGACATCCTTGCTATCGAGCGTCTTGGCGGCGCCTGCGACCGATTCAGCGGCCTGCCGGGCATAATCGCCATATTGCGGCCCGAGTTTGGCATCCACGGTGCCCGCCGTGTCGGCTATCAGCTTTGCAAGGCCGTGGATCGCCGATCCGGTCTTGTCCTTCGCGACGCCTGCCGCCGTCATTGCCGTCTTGCCCGCCTGATCCTTGATCGGATCGATATGGGCTTTCCAATCGACGGCGCTCAATTTCTCGGCCGCCGTTTTGGCGGCCTTTTCGGCCTGAGCCTTCAACGGAGCGATCTGTGCCGCCCATCCTTGCGAAGCCGCGCCACTTTCCGCCGTCTCTTCAGAAGAGGCTGTGGGCATATCACCCGCGATCGAGGTTTCGGCCAGGCCCAACGATGCGTCTGCGGCCGGCTTGGACCCGCTCTCCTTTTTTGTGCGCTTGGCGGTCGGATTTTCCGGGGTGTCGGCCATCGTCCTGGGTCTCCTCCTTGTGAAACGGTCGTGAGCAGCGAGGCGCGACCGGAGATCAAATTTCCTAATGCGCGGCCCGGCCCTACAGTTCCGTTGCCGTTACTATTTTGACCATCGGGATTTTTTCAGGCTTGGCAACCCCCCGCATTGCCAATTGCGGAGCCTCTGGCTAAGCGGGCCGCATCATGCCGTCCGGCCGCGTTGGGCCGTAGTTCAGGGAGCGACCATGACCGCCATTCTCGACATCCATGCCCGCCAGATCCTCGACAGCCGGGGCAATCCCACGGTCGAAGTCGACGTGATGTTGGAAGATGGCAGCTTCGGCCGCGCCGCCGTGCCTTCGGGCGCGTCCACGGGCGCTTATGAAGCGGTCGAAAAGCGGGACGGTGATGCCGCCAAATATCTCGGCAAGGGCGTTCTGGCCGCTGTAGCAGCAGTGAATGATGATATCGCTGGTGAAATCGTCGGTCTGGATGCGGAAGATCAGGGCGAGGTCGATGCGGCCATGATCGCGCTCGACGGCACCGAAAACAAATCGAAGCTGGGTGCGAATGCAATTCTCGGCGTCAGCCTGGCGGTGGCCAAGGCGGCAGCGGACGCACGCGGCCTTCCGCTCTATCGCTATGTCGGCGGCGTGTCCGCGCATGTGCTGCCGGTGCCGATGATGAACATCATCAATGGCGGTGAGCATGCCGACAATCCGATCGACTTTCAGGAGTTCATGATCATGCCGGTCGGCGCCGAAAGCCTGGCCGACGCGGTGCGGATTGGTTCGGAAATCTTCCACACGCTCAAAAAAGGCCTGCACGACAAGGGCCTGGCGACTGCGGTCGGCGACGAGGGTGGCTTTGCACCCAATCTTGCCTCAACCCGTGACGCGCTCGACTTCATTATGCAGTCGGTCGAAAAGGCGGGCTATACGCCGGGCGACGATGTGGTGCTGGCGCTCGATTGCGCCGCGACCGAATTCTTCAAAAACGGCCGCTACGAAATCTCGGGCGAGGGCCTCTCGCTCAGCCCCGTCGAAATGGCGGACTATCTTGCCGCGCTCACCGCAGATTATCCGATCAAATCGATCGAAGACGGCATGAGCGAAGATGATTTCGAGGGCTGGAAGGCGCTCACCGACAAGATCGGAAACAAGGTGCAACTCGTCGGCGATGACCTCTTCGTGACGAACCCGGCTCGCCTGTCCATGGGCATCGGCAAGGGGCTGGCCAACTCGCTGCTGGTGAAGGTCAACCAGATCGGGACGCTGACGGAGACGCTGGCGGCGGTCAATATGGCGCATCGGGCGCGCTACACCGCCGTCATGTCGCACCGGTCGGGCGAGACCGAGGACGCGACCATCGCAGACCTCGCCGTCGCGACCAATTGCGGTCAGATCAAGACCGGCTCGTTGGCCCGGTCCGACCGGCTCGCCAAATATAATCAGCTGATCCGCATCGAGGAAGAGCTGGGCGACATCGCCGTTTATGCCGGTCGCTCGATCTTCCGCTAAAGCTGAATGCTATGGTTGGCCGCAAGTTCATGATTTTCCGCTTGCAGCCGACCGTTTGATATGATTCATCGTCACCATGGCGCACATAGCTAAGCTTCGATCCCTTCTGTTTTCGGCTTTCGGCCCGGCCATCGCAGTCCTGCTGCTGCTGTTTTTCGCCGGCTATGTCGTCCTCGGGTCTAGCGGTGTTCTGGCCTGGGGCGATTATTCGCGCCAGTTGCAGGATGCCCGCGCGCAGCTTGCGCAGATCCAGGCGCAGCGTAAAGATTTGGGCAATCGCGTCGATCTTCTGAATCCGCGGCGGGTCGACCCCGATCTCAGCGACGAACTGATCCGCCGGCAGTTGGGCGTCGTACATCATGACGAAGTGATCATTCCCCTGAACTGAAATCTCCTGTCGGGCGTTCGGCGTTGCAATTGCGCGCGTAATCGACCAATCCCGAGCCTTCAGATTCCCGGCCCAAAAGGATGATAGCCTTGGCGAAACCATCGACGCCGCGTGCAACGCCGAGCAAGGCGAAGGCGCATAGCCCTGTTGGCGCTGATCACAATCAGCCCCGCCCCGAGGCCCCGGGCGATTATCCGGCATCGAAGGAAGAACTGCTCGAATTTTATCGACAGATGGTCCTGATCCGGCGTTTCGAGGAAAAGGCCGGTCAGCTCTATGGCCTCGGTTTTATCGGGGGCTTCTGTCACCTCTATATCGGCCAGGAAGCGGTGGCGGTCGGGGTCCAGTCAGCGCTCCAGCCCGGCAAGGATAGTGTCATCACCGGCTATCGCGACCACGGGCATATGCTTGCCTATGGCATCGATCCCAAGATCATCATGGCCGAACTGACCGGGCGCGAGGCCGGCATCTCGCGCGGCAAGGGCGGGTCGATGCACATGTTCAGCGTCGAGCATAAATTCTATGGTGGGCATGGCATCGTCGGGGCGCAGGTATCGCTCGGCACGGGGCTGGGCTTCGCGCATAAATATCGCGAGGATGGCGGTGTCTGCGTCGCATATTTCGGCGATGGCGCGGCCAATCAGGGGCAGGTCTACGAAAGCTTCAACATGGCGGAGCTTTGGAAACTGCCGATGATCTACGTCATCGAGAACAACCAATATGCCATGGGCACCAGCGTCCATCGCTCGTCGGCCGAGGACCAGCTCTATCGGCGCGGCGAAAGCTTTCGCATCCCCGGCGTCCAGGTCGATGGCATGGACGTTCTGGCCGTTCGGGGCGCTGTCGAAGAAGCGCTGAAATGGGTCAAGGACGGCAAGGGACCGATCCTGCTCGAAATGAAGACCTATCGCTATCGCGGCCATTCCATGTCCGACCCCGCCAAATATCGATCGCGCGAGGAAGTTCAGTCGATGCGCGAGAAATCCGACCCGATCGAGGGCGTCAAGAAGCATCTGCTGGAAGCCGGAGTGACGGAAGAGGACATCAAGAAGGTGGATCAGGATATTCGCAAGATCGTGGCCGATGCCGCTGATTTTGCCGAAAGCTCGCCGGAACCGGGGCTGCCCGAACTCTATACCGACGTGCTGGTGGAGCAATATTGATGGGTATCGAAATCAAGATGCCGGCGCTGTCCCCGACCATGGAGGAAGGTACGCTCGCCAAATGGCTGGTGAAGGAGGGGGACGACGTGCAATCGGGTGACATCCTGGCCGAAATAGAGACCGACAAGGCGACGATGGAATTCGAGGCTGTCGATGAAGGCAAGATCGGCCAGATCATGATCGCCGCGGGCACGCAGGGGGTCAAGGTCGGCACCGTCATCGCGACGATGGCAGGAGATGCAGAGGGGGCTGCTGTCGAAAAGCCCGCGACAGAACAGAAAGCACCGGAAAGTGCGTCGCCGGCAAATGCCGATACCGGGGAGGTCTCGCCCAAAAAAGCGGAGAGCGGCACATCCAAGCTGGCAAGTGATATCAAGCCAACGGTCGCTGACCCCAGCCTTCCGCAAGATACGGAATATGTAAAGACGACCGTGCGCGAGGCATTGCGCGACGCGATGGCGGAAGAGATGCGCAAGGATGAGCGCGTCTTCGTGATGGGTGAAGAGGTCGCCGAATATCAGGGCGCCTACAAGGTGACGCAGGGTCTGCTGGAGGAATTTGGCGGCAAGCGGGTCATCGACACGCCGATCACCGAATATGGCTTTGCTGGCATCGGCGCGGGTGCCGCGATGGGCGGCCTGAAGCCGATCATCGAATTTATGACGTTCAATTTCGCAATGCAGGCGATCGATCACATCATCAACTCTGCCGCCAAGACCAATTATATGTCGGGTGGCCAGATGCGCTGCCCGATCGTGTTTCGCGGTCCGAACGGCGCCGCCAGCCGCGTCGGCGCGCAGCATAGCCAGAATTATGCGCCCTGGTACGCCGCCGTGCCCGGCCTGATCGTGATCGCCCCCTACGACGCGGCGGACGCAAAGGGGCTGCTCAAGGCCGCGATCCGGTCGGACGATCCGGTTGTGTTCCTGGAAAATGAGCTGGTCTATGGCCGCAGCTTCGATGTTCCCAAAATCGATGATTATGTCCTGCCGATCGGCAAGGCGCGGATCGTGCGGTCGGGGAGCGATGTGACACTGGTCAGCTATTCGATCGGCGTCGGCGTCGCACTGGAAGCGGCGGAGACGCTGGCGACTCAGGGCATTGAGGCGGAGGTCGTGGATTTGCGGACGTTACGCCCGCTCGACACCGCGACGGTGTTGGAAAGCCTGAAAAAGACCAATCGCATGGTCGTGGTCGAAGAAGGCTGGCCGGTCTGTTCGATCGCGTCGGAAATCGCCGCTGTCGTTATGGAGCAGGGCTTTGACGATCTCGACGCGCCGGTCCTGCGCGTAACGAATGAAGACGTTCCCATGCCATATGCCGCAAACCTCGAAAAAGCCGCACTGGTGGATGCTGCGCGCGTTGTCGAGGCGGCCAAGAAAGTGTGTTATAAGAGCTGATCGGGGATGGCGCTCAACGAGCACCGTTCCTGTTCAAGTGCAAGCGGCGGTCTGAGATGTGGGCAGGTTGCCAGCATTTTTCATGACCTGGTCGGTGCGCTCACGCACGTTGAAGGCGCTCGTATAGCGGATGACCTTATTCCCAAAGAGCGCATTGGAAATGAGGGGCTGATAGGTGTAGGCCACCTCCACGAACATCACGGCTGTGCCGCTGCCCGATTTGATCTGGTTGCCGGTGGGTCCCATGCCCGCAGCCAAGCTTGCATCACTGGTGCCCGCGCCTGCTACTCCATAGCTTGACGAAAACGGACCGGTGCCCCAGCAACGCTGCCAACGAATAAATTGTCCGGCTTTTGTCCCGGTCTGGCCATTGGGTTCGAGATCGGACAGGAATATATCGGTATTCGCCTTGAAGTTTGTGAGGTTGCTGCCTGCAAGCTCCGCGCCGGTAAAAATCTCGTTGATGTCGGCCTCATCGATCGATGTGCGCTCGCGTGACGCGTTGTCCGCGACAAGCATCGCGATCTGACTGACCCGCATGTGCGCCATGGCGAGATTGGCGATTTCCAGACCGCTCATTGAAATGATCATCAACAAGGGGAGGGCATAGGCAAATTCGATAAGGGCCAGACCGGACTGATCAGCGCGAAGCTGCGACAGACGCGATGCTAAGCGAAGAGGAGTATATTTCATTTGCATACGATCGGCGGTGTGACCTGATTGGACCAGGGCTGGTTACGAATGGTTGCGTTGGCCGTCGCGCTTTGTGTGGCGCTCCATCCCAGCATTTTGGCCATGGGGAACAGGCGCGGCATGGAAACAGTGACCTGATAGAAGACGATATCATCCGCCCCGCCAAGACCGCTGTTCCCGCCCGTGCTGTCATATATGCCGTTGCCGTTGGCATCCTCGAAACAATCGCCCGCATTATAGACGCCGAGGGGAGCAGTATCGGTAGTGATCTTCTCCGGCTTGCCGACGCGCGAGAAATTATAATAGCTCTTTTTCGTAGTTGAGGTCGTCCCGTTGCTGGTATCGATCACCTGCATTTGCCCGTCGATATAGGTATCAATCTGGGACGTCGTCAGCGTGCCGACCGAAGCGGCGCGCGCGGCACGATCAAGCACCCCTTGCGTCACTGCGCGCAGATAGGATTGATAGCCAAGGTCGCCGATAGCCATGATGAAGAGGCAAAGGGGTCCCGCGATCAAGCCGAATTCGATTAGAGTCGCGCCACGCTGGTTGTCGTGCAGCCGAGCAATAAAGAGGTTTCGCCGGGGGATCATTGCGAAAGCCTCAGGCCGCCGATATTCTTCGCGATATCCTTGAATTTCTGGGACAGCGTTGTGCCGTCATAGGCCATCATCCAATGATTTGAGCTTGTAGCGCAGTTCTGGAGCGGTGTCTGGATAGCGCCTTCGGACAAGTTGCGGAAGCCGACGATCCAGATGGTTATACCCAGCGATTTGATGGAATTGCACATCATCTGAAGCCGGGTGTTATGGATATTGGTCAGGGCGGTGTTGTCGGCCGATCCAGGTCCGTCGCGAAGGTCCAGATCCTGATAGCCCCACGCGCCATAGACGTTGGTGTAGGCGCTCATATCGCCATCCGTCATGAATACGATATGTCGCGATATGTTGAAGCCATTGGGAGCGGCGGCATTTTCCGATCCGAAAATGCCGGTTGGCGACAGGAAGCGTGCGCCCCACGCCATGCCGGTGTCATGATAGGTGCCGCCGATCGCTACCAGCCCTGCCACATAGCTGTCGAAGCTACTGGCCTGTCCTGTCGGAATCGCGCTCCGGCTGGCATAGGACGTGAGCTTGCGGGCCTGACTGGGACAGGCGCTATAGCCACCTGACACACGAGCAGCGGTATTCAGCCAGGAGCCGTCGCGCAGAAATTCGATTTCCGGCCACTGCGGTCGCCATTTGGTCGCGGTCGTGGTCGCCGCCGTGTCGATCTGGATGTCGTAGGCTGTGCTGGGGACGGACGATGTCGATGTAGTCGCCGAAATTGTGCTGTCAGTAGACCGCTCCTCGATGCAGCCGTTCCAGGTCGATGTGGACGAAAGGCCATCGCTGTTGGATGCGGCGTTGTAGGCGGGGTTTGCGACCGCATTGCCCGTTATGAACTGGGAAACATCGACCGGATATTGCCCGTAGCGCCAGCTATATTGCGGCGTCTGGGTTGTCGTGTCGGTCTTTGTTTCGACATAATTATTGTAGGTCACCGATGTATAATTCTGGGTATAGCCTTTACTTGAGGAGCCTGAGCAGGAGCCGTTTTTGGCGTAGGTTGCGCCCGTCGTCGTTCTCGTGGTGACTGTTGTCGTCGTGATAGTGCCGTTGCTGGCAGTCGAGCTGCTGCTCGTGGGCGCATTCGTAGTAGTTGAGGCCGTATTTGCTGGGATCGCAGCGCAATTGCTTGACGTGGTTCCGGTCGTCGAGCCGCTGCCCGCTGTGGTCGAACCGGAAGTATAGGTCCAGCTTCCGGTCGAACTCGAATTATTATAGCTGCTGATATAATATTGCCGCGTCTGATAATTCCAGGTTTCCCCGGCCGTGCCGCCTATCAGCATCGAGGCGGGCAACTGATAGCCGACATTCACCGTACTGGCGTAGGGCATGAAACCGTAACGGATGCGGCCGGTCGTATCCGATCCTGGCCCAAGAGTGTCGTAGAAATCCTTGACCGCCTGCTGGAGAGCGGCGATGCGTGTCGTCGTGCCGCCCTTGCCATCGGAAATCGCGCTCGTCATCGATCCGGTGGTGTCGAGCACCATCATGACGTCGGTATTGCCGATGTCGAAACGGGAATCGCAATTGACGGCGATGTTGAGGGTCTGAAAACCAAAAATGCGCATGATCGTGGTAGGCACGGTGGTCGTCGCAGAAACTTGCACCGTGGTGGTCTGGGCCGGGTTGCTCTGGATTGTCGGCGTGAAACTAGCCGATCCAAAAGTATTCTGAGGAAAGTTGAAATCGAAGAATTTCTTTGCTTCAGCTTGGTCCGCCGTGGTCATGGACGATGTCGTCATGGATCGGCGACCGGCGAGAGCAGCGGCGTCACACGCCTGTTGCATGCGCGACCGGACCATATACGCCCGGCTCATATCCACGCCGCCGCCAATCAGGCCCATCAGCGGGATGATCGCCGCTGCGACGATCGCCAGAGTATTACCCGCCTGGTTGCGACCGAGCCGGGTCAAAAACCCCTTCCACAGCCCTGCACTTTTGCCCATAGCCCGCTTCATCCTGCCTCGTCTGCCCCGGCACATGGGGATTCTGCATGCTCGCCCATAGGACGGCACTCATTGCAATGTGTATGACGGGGATGGTTAATAGCGTGATAATCCGCGTAAGCGGCCGAGGAGAATGATCGTTTCATGACCGAAATGGTTGATCCGTTGCCGCCATTGACCCGGCTGATCCTGGCTTATGTTCCGGTCGGCCGCCGCGAGCGCGATCGCCTGATCTGGACGCTGGATGCGCGGCTGGCCGACGTCGTGCGATCCACACGCGAGCCGATGATCGGTCAGATGCGGATCGCCTGGTGGGATGAGGCATTGTCAGATGGCGCCGGGGTTAAGGGCAGGGGGGAGCCACTGCTCGAAGCGATCCGCGCGGCAGGGCTGGCCGACAGCGCGCCGCTACGATCGCTGCTGGACGGATGGGAGGCATTGCTGATCGATCCGCTCGATGATGTGACGTTGAATAGTTATGCCGCCGGGCGCGGCGAGGGGTTGTTCATGGCGTTGGCCGACATCCCGGCACCGCCGCCCTGGCTTGCCGCCACCGGTCGGTTATGGGCCTATTGGGATTTGTCCGCGCATGTCGGGGACGCCGCGGTGCGGCAGCGAGCGGTCGCGCTGGCGCAGCGGGAATTGCCCGCGCTGGCCGAGGCGTCCTGGCCGCGCGAGTGGAAGGCGCTGCGGCTGCTGGCCGGGCTGGCGCGTCATGACATTATGCGCGGGCAGGCAGGGGCGGCGGGTCTGACGCCGCGCTTATATATGCGTCTGTTGCGGCTGTCGGTGACGGGAGGATAAGGGGGAATGATGGGGCGTTTTCTGGCGGGATCGATGGCGGCGCTGCTGCTGGTGGCGGGCGGGCTGTTCTGGTGGCAGGGACGCGCGAGCAATCAGGCGATGCCGCTCGCCGTAAGCGCGCCGCCGCCGCCGCAGATCGAGGCGCTGCCGGAGGGCGATCCCGACGCTGTGGGCGACGCGCCACCGATGCCCGGCGAGGCCAGCTCGCAAAGTCGCGAGCAGAAGCGCTTCGCCCGCTATGATCGCAATCGCGACGGCGTCATCACGCGGGTCGAGATGCTGGGCAGCCGGACCAAAGCGTTCAAGGCGCTGGATACCGACAAGGACAATCTTCTGTCATTCGAGGAATGGGCGGTCGCCACATCCGACCGCTTCGGCGCTGCCGATGCCGACAGGGACGGCAAGCTCACCCCCGCTGAATTCGCCGCGACCGCGCCCAAGCGAAGCGCGAAACCCAAATGTAAATGCTGACGCCTCAGGCGGGCTGACATGCCCCCAGCCATTCGCCCAGCGATGCGCGGGCGCGGGCGGTATAGGCTTCCTTGCGCTGCTTCTTCTTCACGGCGTCAAGCGGCGGGAACAGGCCGAAATTGACGTTCATCGGCTGATAGTCCGCCGTGGCGATATTGCCGGTGACATGGCCGAGCAGAGCGCCGAGCGCGGTATCTCCGGGCGGTGGCGAGAAGGTTCCGCCCAGCAGTTCGGCAGCGGCGAAGCGTCCGGCCAACAGGCCGATCGCGGCGCTTTCGACATAGCCCTCGCACCCGGTCATCTGCCCGGCAAAGCGGATATGCGGCGCGCTTTTCAAACGCAGGGTCGCATCAAGTAACTTGGGGCTTTGGATGAAGGTATTGCGGTGAAGGCCACCCAGCCGCGCGAACTCCGCCTGCTGGAGACCCGGAATCGTGCGGAACAGCTCAACCTGCGCGCCATGTTTGAGCTTCGTCTGGAACCCCACCATGTTCCACAGCGTGCCGCTCGCATTATCTTGTCGCAGCTGCACGACGGCATAGGGCCAGCGCCCGGTTCTGGGATTGTCGAGACCCATCGGCTTCATCGGGCCATGTCGCAAGGTTTCTGGCCCGCGCGAAGCCATGACCTCGATCGGCATGCAGCCTTCGAAATAGGGGGTGTTGGTCTCCCATTCCTTGAATTCGGTTTTTTCGCCGTCGACCAGCCCCTTGACGAAGGCCTGATATTGGTCCTTGTCCATCGGGCAGTTGATATAATCCTTGCCCTCGCCGCCGCCGGGACCGATCTTGTCCCAACGGTTCGCCATCCAGCACTGGTCCATGTCGATGCTGTCGAAATGAACGACGGGCGCGATCGCGTCGAAAAAGGCGAGGTGGTCCATCCCCGCCGCCGCGCCGATGCTGGTTGCAAGCGCGGGTGCGGTCAGCGGCCCGGTCGCGACGATCGTCAGACCTTCGCCGGGCAGCGAGTCCACCCGCTCCCGCACGATCTCGACCAGCGGATGCTCCTGCAAGGCGCGGGTCACGCCGCCCGAAAAGACATGGCGATCAACCGCGAGCGCGGACCCAGCCGGCACCTTGGCCGGCTCGGCCTGCGCCATGATGAGCGAATTCAGCCGCCGCATTTCCTGATGCAACAGGCCAACGGCATTCTTGTCGGCGTCGTCGGAGCGGAAGCTGTTGGAGCAGACCAGTTCGGCAAGTCCGTCGGTCTGGTGCGCGGGGGACATATCGCCCGCCCCCCGCATCTCCGACAAGCGGACGCGGATGCCCGCCTGTGCCAGTTGCCATGCGGCTTCGGAACCGGCGAGACCGCCGCCGATGATGTGAACCTGATGAGTCAAGAATCCGCCTTATGGATGAAGTCAGGCCGCGCGCGCCGCCGCGACCGCATTTGCGGCCGAGAGCACGGCTTGCACCGAAGCGGTCGCGACATCGCTGTCGAGCCCGGCGCCGAACACCGTCCGGCCATCGGGCGTGCGGCATTCGACATAGGCGGCGGCGTTGACGTCGGTGCCGGCGCCGACCGCATGTTCGCTATAATCGGCAATCTCCAGTTCTACGCCCAGTTCGTCGCGCAGCGCCGCGAGTACGGAGGACAGCAGGCCATTGCCGCGCCCGGAGATGCTCCGTTCGCCGCCGTGATGCGCGATCTTGCCAACGAACACGCGGTCGCCCGCGACGCCGCTCTCATGATAATCGATCAGGCGGTAGGGCTGTTCGCCGGACCAGCGATAATGATCCTGAAACGCCGTCCAGATATCGGCCGCATTGAGTTCGCGGCTGGTCTCATCGGCGACGCCCTGCACCACGCGGCTGAAATCGGCCTGCATCCGCTTGGGGAGCTTGAGGCCCTTGTCCTGTTGCAGCACCCAGGCGACGCCGCCTTTGCCCGATTGCGAATTGACGCGGATCACCGCTTCATAGTCGCGGCCCAGATCCTTGGGATCGATCGGCAGATAGGGCACGTCCCAGATCAGGTCGTTGCGCGCATCCTGTGCGGCGAAGCCCTTCTTGATCGCGTCCTGATGGCTGCCGGAAAAGGCTGTGAACACCAGTTCGCCGGCATAAGGATGGCGCGGATGGACCGGCAACTGATTGCAATATTCGACCGTCTGAATGACCTCGTCGATGTCGGAGAAGTCGAGCGCGGGGTTGATGCCTTGCGTATACATGTTGAGCGCGACCGTCACGAGATCGCAATTGCCGGTCCGCTCGCCATTGCCGAACAGGCAGCCTTCGACCCGGTCCGCGCCGGCCATCAGCCCCAGTTCCGCCGCCGCCACGCCCGTGCCGCGGTCATTATGCGGATGCAGAGAAATGACGACGCTGTCGCGGCGCGAGATATGGCGGCACATCCATTCGATCTGGTCGGCATAGATGTTGGGCGTCGCCGCCTCGACCGTGGCGGGCAGGTTGAGGATCAGCGGCTTTTGCGGCGTGGGTGCCAGAATATCCATCACCGCCTCGCAGCATTCCAGGCTGAAATCCAGTTCGGCGGTGGAAAATGTTTCGGGACTATATTCGAAGAACCAGTCGGTGTTCGGCTGCGCGGCGGCGTTGTCGCGCAGCAGTTTGGCGGCGGTGATCGCGATCTCCTTGATCTGCGGTCGCTCCATGCCGAACACGATGCGCCGCCAGGCTGGCGACACGGCGTTATAGACGTGGACGATCGCCTGCTTCGCTCCGCGCAGGGATTCAAAAGTCGTGGCGATCAGATCCTCACGCGCCTGCGTCAGCACCTGAACCAGCACATCGTCGGGGATGCGGTCTTCGCGCACGAGACCGCTAATGAAATCGAATTCCGTCGCGCCGGCGGCGGGGAAGCCGATCTCGATCTCCTTGACGCCGACCTTGAGCAACAGATCGAAGAAGCGGGTCTTTTTCTCCGCGTTCATCGGGTCGATCAGCGACTGGTTGCCGTCGCGCAGATCGGTCGAGAGCCAGCGGGGCGGGGCGGTGATGATCTGCGCGGGCCATTGGCGGTCGGGCAGGTCGACCTGGGGAAAGGGTCGGTATTTCTGGGACGGATCGTTCAGCATCATCGGATAGGCTACTTTTCGGCATGCAAGGTCGCGCCGCGCGCACCCTTGCGGTCTACATCTGCTTGGCGAGAGGCCCTTAGGCGTATCGTCGTTGCCCATAAGCGAAGGACAACGGAAAAACCACGCCTAAGGGCGTGTAAGTCGAAGCAGGGAAAGAAGCGCGCGCTGCATGATGCCGTTCCTTTAGCCGCATAGGCGACAAGGGGGAAGCCGATTCTCGAAAAATCCGTCAACTGCGGCGAAAGAAGGCTTCGACGGTGAGGTTGACCCAGTCCGACAGGAAAGGCGTGCCAAAGCCCATGCCGAACTGACTGCGATCGATCGTCAGGTTGCCCGAGAAATGAAGCGCCGCCCCATGTTCCGCGTCACCGGCGGTTGTGTCGGTGAGGCGGACGGAAATGGTCACCGGGCGGGACTGCCCGTGCATCGTCAGTTGTCCTGCAACGGGCGTCGCCGCTGATGTCGTGACTATCGGCGCGTCCGTCGCTGTAAATTCGACAGTCGGAAAATGCTTCACATCGAAAAAACTGGCGCCTTTGAGCATCGCGTCGGTGGATTCGTCTCCGGTAGTCAGCCGGTCGACAGGAAAACGGATGTCGATGACCGCCCGGCCGGGATGGCTCTCATCGATCGTCACTGATCCTTCGGGTGCGACGAAATCGCCCTCATATCCGCCGATGAGTGCCTTGACGTGGAAATGCGCTTTCGTCGCAGCGCTATCGACCTGATAATGACCTGGCGCGAAAAGCGATACGGGCTGAGAATTCGCCGTCGCCGGTCCAAACGTCATCATGCCCGGAAGCAGGATGAGAATGGCACGGCGGCGCACGATCTGTTCAGCTATTTCTGGAAGGCCGCGACGATCTTGAGTTCGATCGCGTCACCCACGATCGGAACCGCCTGACCCATGCCAAAATCGCTACGCTTGATGGAGCCGGTCGCGACGAAGCCTACATTCTCCTTGCCGCCCATCATCGGCGGCGCCTTGCCCGCGCCATATAGTTCGGCGTCGAGCGTTACCGGCTTGGTGATGCCCTTGATGGTGAGGTTGCCGGTGATTTCGGCGCTCGTTCCTTCCACTTTCACGCCGGTCGATACGAAGGTCGCGGTCGGGAATTTGGCGGAGTCGAAAAATTCCGGCTTGGCGAGATGTTCATCGAGCGCCGGGATGCCGGTGGTCAGGTTTGCGACGGGGACGGTGATGGAAACCTTGTCGGCGGTGGGGGTCTTTAAATCGATCGTCAGCGTGCCGCTCGGCCGGGCGACGATGCCGATATTGTTGGTGAAACCCATATGATCATAGGCGAACAGAATCTGGGTGTGATCCGGATCGACCGTGTAATTGCCACCTGTAACCTTGCTGGGATCTTTCGATCCGGGCGCGGAGGTTGGCATCTGGGCGATGGCGAGCGTGCCGCCGGCAAGGGCGACGAGCGCGGCGGCGGGGATCAGGAACTTGCGCATGGGCATCTCTCCGGAAACGATCAAGGGACGCCGCCAGAATAGGCGACGTCCCCCTGAAGTTCCAGAGCGCAATCGGGAAACGGATCGTTCCCCGGAAAGGCTTTAGTTCTTTTCCTGATCCACCAGCTTGTTGGCGGCGATCCAGGGCATCATCGCGCGCAGCTTGGAGCCGGTTTCCTCGATCGGATGACGCTTGGCCGCGATCCGGCTCGCCTTGAGTTCAGGCTGGCCGGCGCGGTTGTCGAGGACGAAATCCTTGACGAAGCGGCCCGACTGGATGTCGGCCAGCACGCGCTTCATTTCCTTCTTGGTCTCTTCGGTGATGATGCGCGGGCCGGTCTTGATGTCGCCATATTCGGCGGTGTTCGAGATCGAATAGCGCATGTTGGCGATGCCGCCTTCATACATCAGATCGACGATCAGCTTCAGTTCGTGCAGGCATTCGAAATAGGCCATTTCGGGCGCGTAGCCCGCTTCGACCAGCGTTTCGAAACCGGCCTGAACCAGCGCGGTGGCGCCGCCGCACAGCACTGCCTGCTCGCCGAAGAGGTCGGTTTCGCATTCCTCGCGGAAGTTTGTCTCGATGATGCCGCTGCGACCGCCGCCGACGCCGCTGGCGTAGGACAGGGCGATGTCATGGGCGTTGCCGGTCGAATCCTGCGCGATCGCGATCAGGCAGGGGACGCCGCCGCCGCGCTGATATTCGGAACGGACGGTGTGGCCCGGACCCTTGGGCGCGATCATGATGACGTCGATGTCCTTGCGCGGCTCGATCAGGCCGAAATGCACGTTGAGGCCGTGGGCAAAGGCGAGCGCCGCGCCGGGCTTCATATTGGCGTGGATGTCGTCGGCATAGATCGCTGCCTGATGCTCGTCGGGGGCGAGGATCATGAGCACGTCGGCCCATGCAGCGGCTTCGGCATTCGGCATCACCTTGAACCCGGCGCCTTCGGCCTTTTTCGCGCTGGCGGAACCGGGACGCAGGGCGATGGCGACTTCGGCGACGCCACTGTCGCGCAGATTCTGGGCGTGGGCGTGACCCTGGCTGCCATAGCCGAGGATCGCGACCTTCTTGCCCTTGATCAGGCCGATGTCCGCATCATGATCGTAATAAACCTTCATAAATAATCCCCTTCTCGTCCTCCCATGCGGGAGGCGTTAGATTTGAGTGGAACGATGCCGCTTATCGACGGCGGGAATGAAATTCAGACCGGCTCCTTGCCGCGGATCAGGCCGACGACGCCGGTGCGGCCGACCTCGACCAAACCGATCTGGCGCATGAGCGACACGAAACTGTCGATTTTTTCGGTCGGCCCGGTGATTTCGAAGATGAAGCTTTCGATCGTCGTATCGACGACCTTGGCGCGGAATACGTCGGCCAAGCGCAACGCCTCGATCCGGTCCTCACCCACGCCCGCGACCTTGACCAGCGCCAGTTCGCGCTCGACGAACGGGCCGCTGTCAGTCAGATCGACGACCTTGTGGACCGGGATCAGCCGTTCAAGCTGGGCGATGATCTGGTCGATCACCTTGGGCGGGCCGCCGGTGACGATCGTGATGCGGCTGATCGCATGATCGGGCGTGATATCCGCCACGGTCAGGCTGTCGATATTATAGCCGCGCGCGGTGAACAGCCCGGCGATGCGCGCCAATATGCCCGCCTCGTTGGAAACCGTCAGCGACAGGACATGCCGCTGGCTGAGTTCTTCCTGAATATGCATCAGTTGCCTGCCCCGTTATCCGTTTCGTCGTGGCGCTGGGAAATCATCGCCGTATAGGCATAGTGCCAGCCGCCATCCTGTCGATGGGCGAGGCGCACGGGAAATCCCGCCACCGCGTCGAACATGCGCGACAGATGCTCGCCGACATAGCGCGGCCCGGCGAGCAAGGTGGCGATATGCCGGTCGTTCACGTCGATGGCGTGGTCGAGATGCACTTCCCATTCCTCATTATCCGGATCGGCATGATCGATGGTCCAGCCGGTCAGTTCCGCCGTGCCTGCGATCCGCTCGAAATCCCATGGCTCCGATACATGGACGCGGAGCTTTAGATGGTCCGTCACGCCATGCCTCTCACACCAGCGCCTTCGCCTCGTCCGACATGATGCCTGCGATCTGGTTGGGATCGAGTAACATTTCGGTGTGGGCCGCGCCCGACGGGATCATCGGGAAGCAGTTGGACAGCTTGGCGACGCGGCAATCGACGATCACTGGCCCCGGCGTATCGATCATCCGCGCGATACCGCTATCCAGTTCATCGATATTTTCGATGCGTATCCCGGTCCAGCCATAGGCTTCGGCCAGTTTCACAAAATCCGGCAGGCTGTCGGAATAGCTGTTGGAATAGCGGCTTTCATAGGTCAGTTCCTGCCACTGGCGGACCATACCCATATATTCATTGTTGAGGATGAAAATCTTCACCGGCAGGCGATACTGGCTCGCCGTTCCCATTTCCTGAATGTTCATCTGGATCGAGGCATCGCCCGCGACACAGACGACGAGGCTGTCGGGATTGCCTACCTGCGCGCCGATGGCGGCCGGGAAGCCATAACCCATGGTGCCCAGGCCGCCGGAGGTCAGCCATCTATTGGGCGCGTCGAAGCCGAAATGCTGGGCCGCCCACATTTGATGCTGGCCGACTTCGGTCGTGATGATGACGTCATTTGCCGCGCGGGATGCCTGGTAAAGCTGCGCGATCGCCTTTTGCGGCATGATCTCGTCGCGGCTTTCGGGATAGGACAGGCTCTTTTGCGCCCGCCATCCCTCGATCCGCGCCCACCATTCGGTGAGATCGGCCTTTTCATGGCCGCGCTGCTTCCACAAGGCGATGATGTCGGTCAGCGCGCTCGCGACATCGGCGACGACCGGCAGGTCGATCTCGACCGTCTTGTTGATCGAGCTGCGGTCGATATCGATATGGATCTTGCGGCTGTTCGGGCTGAAGGCGTCGAGCCGCCCGGTCACGCGATCGTCGAAGCGCGCGCCGACGCAGACGATCAGGTCCGCGCGGTTCATCGCGAAATTCGCCTCATAGGTGCCGTGCATGCCGAGCATGCCAAGCCATTGCGGCGAGGAGGCGGGGAAAGCGCCAAGGCCCATCAGCGTCGAGGTGACGGGGGCGCCGGTCATTGCCGCGAGGTCTCGCAGCAATGCGCTCGCCTGCGGTCCCGAATTGATGACACCGCCGCCGGTGTAGAAGATCGGGCGTTCCGCCGCCGCCAGCATTTCGACCGCAGTGTCGATCGCGACCGGATCGGCCTTGGTCTGGGGGCGGTAGCTCGGATGCGCGATCGACTCGGGAGAACCCTGATAGGGCGCCGTCGCGATCTGGACATTTTTGGGAATGTCGACGACGACCGGGCCGGGGCGGCCGGTGGTGGCGATATGAAAGGCCTCGTGAATGACGCCGGCCAGCTTGCCGGGGTCCTTCACCAGATAATTATGCTTCGAACAGTGGCGCGTAATGCCGACCGTGTCGGCTTCCTGAAACGCGTCCGTGCCGATCAGCTGGGTCGGAACCTGCCCGGTGATGACGATCATCGGGATCGAATCCATCAGCGCGTCGGTGATGCCGGTGACCGCGTTGGTCGCGCCCGGACCTGATGTGACGAGGACGACACCGGGCTTGCCGGTCGAGCGCGCATAACCCTCCGCCATATGCGTCGCACCTTGTTCGTGGCGGACCAGTATGTGGCGGATTTTCGGATGATCGAACAGTGCGTCGTAGATCGGGAGAACCGCGCCGCCGGGATAGCCGAATACGACCTCGACGCCGAGATCGATCAGACATTCAACCAATATGTCCGCGCCGCTTTTTTCGGCCACGATGAATCCTTCCGCTGATGCAAGCTGCGCCCATGCGACATAGGACGCACGATGGCAAGGAGCACGCCTTTATTTGACATAAAATGTCTAGTCAATAACTAATATTGTAATATTCTTATTATATCATCTGTCACAGCTTCATCAATATGTCGCATCTCGCGTGGCCACGCAGACGGTGGCTGGCGCGAGAACCATGTATATTGCCGTTTGGCATATTGGCGCGTCGCGATCCTGCCGCGTTCGATCATCGTCGCGCGGTTGATCTCGCCGATGAGCCAAGCGCGAATTTCGGGCACGCCGATCGCGCGCATCACCGGCAGGTCGGGATCAAGCTTTCGTGCCAGCAGCGTCTCCACCTCCTCGACCGCGCCATTCGCGATCATCTCCTCGAAACGCCGGTCGCACCGCGCGATCAGCCAGTCGCGCGGCGGCAGCAGAATGAGCGGCGAAAGGGCGATGCGATCACCGATGCCACCGCTCTTTTTTGCCTGCCAGGCGGAGAGCGTCCTGCCGGTCGAGCGGACGACTTCGAGCGCGCGGGCGATGCGCGTCGAATCGGCGGGGGCGAGCCGGGCGGCAGCGGCCGGGTCCTCGGTCGCGAGCGCGGCATGCGCTTTCGCGAGGGGCATGGCCCGGACGACGGCCCGGATGACAGGGTCGATATCCGGCACCGGCGCGAGGCCATCCAGCAGCGTGCGGATGTAGAGGCCAGTGCCGCCGACCAGTATCGGCAAGCGGCCCCGCTCATGCGCGGCGTCGATCTCCGCGCGGGCTTCGGCGGCCCAGCGAGCGGCGGTGCAGGCCTGCCCCCCGTCGATATGGCCGAACAGGCGGTGCGGCGCCGCCTCCATGTCCTTGTCGCTCGGACGGGCGGACAGGATCTGGAGGTCGGCGTAGACCTGGCTGGCATCGGCATTGATGACGACACCATTCGTCTTTTGCGCAAGCGCCACGGCAAGGGCGCTCTTGCCGCTGGCGGTCGGCCCGGCAATAAGCGCGACGCGCGGCCGGGAGTCGCTGAGGTGTGGATCAGGAGTAAGCATGTTCGTCGCGACCTTAGTGGCAAGCGCCGCCTTGCGGCAGGGGGATATTGCGGAAGGCAGCGATCGGCTGCGCGATGCGGGCTGCGCTCCGGCGGGCGATGCGTGGCTGGACCGGGGCAAGGCGGCGGATCTTTTCTTCAACACCGATCCGGTGGCGGCGCGGGCGGCACTGACTGGCTTGGGCGATGGGGTCGATATAATCGTTCAGCCGCGCGCGATCCGGTCGAAAAACTTGCTGATCGCCGACATGGATTCGACCATGATTACCGTCGAGTGCATCGATGAACTCGCCGATTATGCCGGCATCAAGGCGCAGATCGCTGAAATCACCGAGCGGGCGATGCGCGGCGAACTGGATTTCGCCGGAGCGCTGCACGGCCGGGTCGCGTTGCTCAGGGGGCTGGAGGATTCGGCGATCGATCGCTGCCGGATCGAGCGGGTGAAGATCATGCCCGGCGCGAAGGCGCTGGTGCAGACGATGAAAGCGCGGGGGGCAAGAACGCTGCTAGTATCGGGCGGTTTCACGCGCTTTACCGGCCCGGTGGCGGAAGAGATCGGCTTCGACAGCGCGGTGGCCAATGTGCTGGAAATCGCCGATGGCGCGCTGCTCGGCACCGTCACGCTGCCGATCGTCGACGCCGCGCGCAAGCGGGCGGAACTGGAAGCGGCGATCGTAGATGGCGTGGATCGCGCCCTGACGCTGGCGGTGGGCGACGGCGCGAACGACATTCCGATGATCGAGGGGGCGGGCCTCGGCGTCGCCTATCATGCCAAGCCTGTCACGCGCGCGGCGGCGGCGGCGGAGATCGTCCATGGCGACCTGTCGGTCCTGCTCTATGCGCAGGGCATCGAAAGCGCGCAGTGGGTCGAGGATTGAGGCGAGCGGGGAATCACATGCCCCCCGCCAGCCCGTCGATCGCCCCCTGTAAAATGTAGCTCGCCGCCAACTTGTCGACCAGTTCACTGCGCCGCGCGCGGCTGGCGTCGGCCTCCAGCAGCGTGCGAGTGACCGCCTGGGTCGACCAGCGTTCGTCCCACATCAGGATGGGCAGGCCAAGATCGGCGAGATTTTGGCCAAAAGCGCGGCTTGCCTGACTGCGCGGACTGCTTGACCCGTCGAGATTGAGCGGCAGGCCGATGACCAGCCCCTTCACCTGCTGCTGGGCGATGAAGGCGGCAAGCACAACCTTGTCCTTGCTGAACTTGCCGCGCGCGAGGGTATGCGCGGGGCTGGCGATTGACCAACCGGCATCGCACAGGGCAAGTCCGATGGTCTTGGTGCCGACGTCCATCCCGAGCAGGCGCCCGCCCATGGGCAAGGCCGCGCGGAACAGCGCGCGATCGGTGGTAAGCAAGGCGGCGGTCATCGTTTCAGGAACGCGGCGAGCCGCTCTCTGGCGTCGATCCGCACATTGCCCCAGAACAGGGCATAGTCATAGACGTGATAATTATTGCCCGGCAGCGTGTAGGGACCAAGATCGGGCGGATCGCCGATCATCAGCACGCCGCTCGTGTCGCATCGCGCGGGCACGGCCCCGGTTATCAGGCGTACGGGTTTGCCATCCTCATGATCCGACAGGGTGCCGCGATTGGCGCTGGCAGGCGCAGCCCCGTTGAACGCGCCGGTAATCGGATTGGTGCACAGCATATGCGTGCCCGCGCGCGGCTTGCCGGTCAGACCTTCACTGGTTCCAAAACGCGCAAGGATCGGTGACGGATCGGCCGGCTCGGCATAGCTTTGCCATGATACGATACAGTGCGCCTGGTTGCGGCGAGCGCAGGCGGGCAGGCCGAGCGCTGGCAAGTCCGCTTCCACCGACAGCGCGTTGCCGACCGCGTAGACCACAGCGATCCGGTTCACGACCGGCGTGCCCGCGACATGATCCTTGAGCAGGCGCATGAGATGGCCCGAACCCTGGCTATGCCCGGCAAGAATGATCGGACCGGCAGGGTTGGCTTTTAGAAAGGCGGCAAAGGCGGACTCGACGTCCTTGTAAGCGGCGCTCAGCGCCCGCTCTCCCTCCGGCGCGTCGGTCAGGAACGCGCCGAAATTGGCCTGGCGATAGCGCGGCGCCCAGATGTCGCCGACCCCGTTGAATGCGCTGGCCTGAGTCCGGACGAAGGCGCGGGCGGTCTGGCGCGCTTCCTGATCGGCGAGTGGCATGTTCCAGTGCGCCTTGCCGAAGGTGATGTAGGAAGTCGGGTGAATGAAGAATATCGCCGCCTTTTGCGGTACGGGCTGGTCCTTGAAGCCATCTGGCAGCCAGAGCGCTGGATTATCGTTCGGCCGGTCGGGCCGCGCGAGCCACATGTCGGGGCTGTCATAAGCGTTGGCAGGGAGTGCGGTCACCGGCTCGAATGCGGTGCGCGGCACCATGACGAACCGGATCAGTTGCTGTCCCCAGATGCGGTAGACCAGCAGCGCCGCGATCACGAGCACGATCAGCGCCGCGACGACATAGAGAAATTTGCGGGCCAAGGGGGCACTCCGGATGCAATGCGGGTGCGCCCGCTCTCGTAACAGCCTGTCTGGCGCAAGCGCAGGAAACGCGCAAGAGACAGTGCCGAAACTGCGGGCGAAGGCTTGAAGCGCGCGGAAGCGGATGCTAGCGGCGACCCATGTCGATAGACCTCAAAACCGTCAAGAAGATCGCCAGCCTCTCGCGCATTTCGGTGAGCGATGCCGAAGCCGAGGCTATGGTGCCAGAATTCAACAATATATTGGGTTGGGTGGAGCAATTGGGTGAAGTGGATGTCAGCGGCGTCGAGCCGATGACCGCTGTCATTCCCAATCATCTGCGCCTGCGCGAGGATGTCGTCACTGACGGCAATGTGCGCGACAAGGTGCTGGCCAATGCGCCGCAGGCCGAACATGGCTTTTTCGCCGTGCCCAAGGTGATCGAATAATGAGCAATCTCACTGACCTGACCGTCGCGGATATTCGCAACGGATTCCGCGCAGGCGATTTTTCGGCGCGCGAAGTGGCGCAGGCGTTCAACGCCAATGTCGCCGCCGCCAAGGCGCTGAATGCATTCATCGTCGAAACGCCGGAAAAGGCGCTGGAAGCCGCTGACGTTGCCGATGCGGCACGGGCGTCCGGCAATCTCAAGCCGCTGTCGGGCGTGCCGATCGGCATGAAGGATCTGTTCTGCACACAGGGCGTGCAGACGACGGCGGCTTCGCACATGCTCGAAGGCTTCATTCCGCCCTATGAATCCACGGTATCGGGCAAGCTGTGGGCGGCGGGCGCGGGCATGCTGGGCAAGCTCAACCTCGACCAGTTCGCCATGGGTTCTTCGAACGAGACGAGCTATTATGGCAATGTGATCAGCCCGTGGAAGCGCGGCGGCGGTGACAATGCGGCCTTGGCCCCCGGCGGATCGTCGGGTGGTTCTTCGTCGGCGATCGCGGCGCGGCTTTGCCCGGCGGCGACCGGCACCGATACCGGCGGTTCGATCCGCCAGCCCGCCGCCTTTACCGGCATTTCCGGTATCAAGCCGACCTATGGTCGCTGTTCGCGCTGGGGTGTGGTGGCGTTCGCATCCTCGCTGGATCAGGCCGGGCCGATGGCGCGCACGGTGCGCGACAATGCGATCCTGCTGGAGGTGATGGCGGGCTTCGATCCAAAGGATGCGACCTCCCTCGACATGCCCGTGCCGCAGTGGGAGGCGGGCTTGTCCGGCGACCTGCGGGGCAAGACGGTCGGCATTCCCAAAGAATATCGCTCTGACGGCCTGAACGCCGAGATCGCCGCGCTTTGGGACAAGGGCATCGCATGGTTGAAGGATGCCGGCGCGCAGGTCGTCGACGTGTCGCTGCCGCATACGAAATATGCGCTGCCGACCTATTATATCATCGCCCCGGCGGAGGCTTCCTCCAACCTCGCCCGTTATGACGGCGTGCGTTATGGCCAGCGCGACCTGCCCGATGGCGCTGGCTTGCAGGACATGTATGCCGCCACCCGCGCCGCCGGCTTCGGGCCGGAGGTCAAGCGGCGCATCATGATCGGCACCTATGTGCTGTCGGCTGGCTTCTACGACGCTTATTACACGCAAGCGCAGAAGGTCCGTGCGCTGATCGCGCGCGATTTCGAGCAGGCGTTCGAGCATTGCGATCTGCTGTTGACGCCGACCGCCCCCAGCGCCGCTTTCGCGCTGGGCGAAAAGCAGGCCGATCCGCTCGCCATGTATCTGAACGACGTCTTCACCGTGCCGGCGAGCCTCGCGGGACTGCCCGCCATGTCGGTGCCGGGTGGGCTGGATAGTCAGGGACTGCCGTTGGGCTTGCAAATTATCGGTCGGCCGCTGGACGAACAGAGCGTGCTGAATGCGGGCCTCGCGATCGAAGAGCGTGCCGGGTTTACGGCGCGGCCGGATAAGTGGTGGTAATGACACTTGCTAGTTGGCAAGATTGGATCGCTTGGGGTGGAATATTCATTCCGCTGGCAACCTTGTCGTGGTCCGCTTGGCAATATGTGGCTCTTCAAAAGCGCAACGAGCAACAGCGGAAGTTTGATAACCTTTTCCGTCTGATGGACAAAATTGGTGAGTCTGGAGGCTCTATCGCGGCAAAAGCGGCGGCAGTTTACGAGCTGAGGAACTATCCTGAATATGGCGAAGTAATTGTGCGCTTTTGCAACGACGCAATTCCATATGTTAGCGGCGATAGCGCTCAAATCCTGCAAAATGAGTTCAGGTTCACCGCAGCGTATTTTGAGAATGGTAAGAGATGACTGAATCAACCTATCGCGTTCAGGGCGCAACCGGCGAGTGGGAGGTCGTGATCGGCCTGGAGGTCCACGCGCAGGTCACATCGAACGCCAAGCTTTTCTCGGGTGCGGCGACCGCTTTCGGGGCGGAGCCGAACACGCAGGTTTCGCTGGTCGATGCGGCGATGCCCGGCATGTTGCCCGTGCCCAATCGCGAATGCATCCGGCAGGCGGTGCGCACCGGCATGGCGATCGACGCGCAGATCAACAAATGGTCGCGGTTCGACCGAAAGAATTATTTCTACGCCGATCTGCCGCAGGGCTATCAGATCAGCCAGCTCTATCACCCGATCGTGGGGGAGGGGCAGATCGCGATCGTGCTGGATGAAAAGAACCCGGAACCCAGCACCAAGGTGATCGGCGTCGAGCGCATCCATGTCGAGCAGGACGCCGGCAAGCTGATGCATGACCAGCATCCCACCAGCAGCTATGTCGACCTCAATCGGTCGGGCGTGGCGCTGATGGAAATCGTGTCGAAGCCGGACATGCGGTCTCCCGCCGAAGCAGGCGCTTATCTGTCGAAGCTGCGGACGATCCTGCGCTATGTCGGGTCGTGTGACGGCAATATGGACCAGGGTTCCATGCGCGCAGACGTGAACGTGTCGGTCCGCAAGCCCGGCGACGAATTCGGCACCCGCACGGAAACAAAGAACGTCAATTCCGTCCGCTTCGTCATGGCCGTGGTCGAACATGAAGCCAACCGGCAGGTCGACGTGCTGGAGGCTGGCGGCAGGATCGTGCAGGAAACCCGGCTCTACGATCCCGATCGCAATGAAACGCGGTCGATGCGGTCGAAGGAAGATGCGCATGACTATCGCTATTTCCCCGACCCTGATCTGCTGCCGGTTGAACTGGACGATGCGTTTCTGGAGGAATGCCGCGCTTCACTGCCCGAACTGCCGGACGTCAAGCGTAAGCGCTACGAAACGGCGCTGGGTCTTAGCGCCTATAATGCGGCCACGCTAACGGCGGATGCGGACACCGCGCGCTGGTTCGAGGCGTTGCTGGCGGAAAGCGCGACAGCACAGAAGAAGGGCGAGGGGGAGGTGGCCAAGGCTACGGCCAACTGGCTGTTGTCGGACCTGTTCGGGGCACTCAACCGGCTTGGCAAAACGCTGGAAGAAAGCCCGGTAAGTCCTTTGCAAGCGGCCGAATTGCTGGCGCTCGTCGCCGATGGGACGTTGTCTGGCACCCTTGCCAAACAGGTGTTCGAGATCATGCTCGAAACGGGCGACGGCGCGGCGAAGATCGTCGAGGAAAAGGGCCTCAAGCAGACGTCGGACACTGGCGCTATCGAGGCGGTGGTGGCCAAGGTGCTCGCCGACAATGGTGACAAGGTCGCGCAATATAAGGCAGGCAAGGAAGCGCTGTTCGGCTTTTTCGTCGGACAGACGATGAAGGCGATGCAGGGCAAGGCCAATCCCAAGGTCGTGAACGACCTGGTAAAGGCCGCGCTCGCCTGACGCGCTAGGTAAAAAAGGGCGCCGCCATGGGCATGGCGACGCCCCTCCGATTGCCATGACGTTCCGGAGGAGGGAACGTATGCCATGGCGCGACTGGCATTCCCATGGGGGTGGGGTGGACTGCCAGTTCATCCTCAAGACGTCGCGACGCGATAACTCCCGTCTGGCGAGCGACCGTTTGAAATAAATTTTATCGCGCGGCCCGTGGCTTAGAATGCGAAGCCCAGACCCACACGAAGCGTCCGTGGACGCATCGGCGTATAATAATCGGCGCGTAAATCGAACGGCGTTCCCAGCGAAAAGCGGTTGCCATTGCTGTTCAGAATATTGTTCATCGAAACGGACAGTTCGATCGGGCCGCGCAACAGGCTGGCGGACAGGCTGGTATCGACATAATCGCCCTGCGTCCGTCCCAATATCGGCCCTACGCCGAGCCGGGACTTGCCGACATAGCGCGCCGCCGCCGAAAGGCGCAGTTCCATGCTGCCCCCCACCGCCGCGCGATAATCGGCCGCCAGTCGCCCGCCCAGATTAGCGACATTGGGCAGCCCCAGCGATTTTCCGTTAAAGGCGAGCCTGCGCACCAATTGCGCCGGCTCGCTGAGGCGGCTGTCGTTGAAGATGAAGCTGCCGTCCAGCGTCAGCGCGGGCAGCGGCCTGACGACGATCCGCCCCTCAAACGTATAAATGCGTCCATCGCCGATATTGGCGGTGGATGGCAGGCCGATGCGATCGGTGACGTCGGCCTGTATGTCGTGCCAGTCGGTAAAGGCGACATTCGCGCTCAACGCCACTGTGTCCCGCCCCGGTGTGCCATAGCGCGCGCCGGCTTCCACCGTGGATATGCGATCATTGCGGAAGCGCTGGATATGCTGATCGTCGATGGCGAGTCCGCCGGGACGGAAGCCCTGCTGATATCGGGCATACAGGGTAAGGCCGGGCCGAGCCTCACCCAGCAGCGAAAAGGAGGGTAGGAAGATGGTTTCGTTGCGGCGCGCCTGCGCTTCGGCGCTGGCGATGTCCGTATAGGAAAGTGCGGCTATGGGATCGTTGGCCGCGCCGCTCAGCCGGCTGTTGGTGAGCCGTCCCCCGATCGTCGCGACGAGATCTGGCAACGGTTCGAACGACGCTTCGCCGAACAGCGTCGCCTCCCTGATTTTGTTGCGGACGCCCGTGGTGACGGCCGGCTGGCCCCGGCCCAGCGGCAGCACGCCGGGGATCACCTGAACCTCGCTCTCTCCCTCGCCATAGGAGGTAAGCGATCGATGGATGTCCGATGTGCTTTCGAGATAGGAAACCCCCAATATCCAGCCAAGGCCATTATCCAGATCGCGCACGATCCGGTTTTCTGTGGAGAAGATGTCGACGCGATTGCGCTGACGAAACAGAGATGGCGGGCCACCCGGCTGGGTCGCGTCGTAGCTTTCGGACAAGGTCTGCCGCACGATGCCGGTGGAGGAGACGAAGCGCAGATCGTCCCATTGCCGTTCGATCCGGACATTGGCGAGCGCATAGTCCGATGAATAGGGCTGGGCGACGCTGGAAGCGCGTTCGAGCCGACCGACGCTGCGACTGGCATATTGGGCGTCATCGCCCTTAATGTGTTGATAAAGGCCGCTGAGGTCGATCGTCCAGTTTTCGCCCGGCGCGAACCGAAGCGCGGCCCGTCCGCCGTAGACGCGGGTGCGGTTGACGTTATTTTTGTCGCGCAGAACGTCATCGATATAGCCGCCATCCTGCACGCCATAGCCGACGACGCGCAGGGCGACTTTTTCCGCCGCTATCGGCAGATTGAGCATCGCCGACAGATCCCCGCCCGCGTCGCCATGCCGGGTCGCCGAAAGACCGGCGGAAAGCTGACCGGCGGTTTCGCCCAGATTGGGAGCGTTGGGAATGATCCGGATGATCCCGCCCAGCGATCCAGCGCCGTAAAGCGTGCCCTGCGGGCCCTCCAGCACCTCGACCCCGGCAATGTCGTAGAGCCGAAGGTCAGGGTCGGGCGCGGCATAGTTGAGGCGCATGTCGCCCAGATATTGCCCGGTCGTCGCCTGGGTGGGACCGGCCACCCCAGAGTCTGCGATGGCCCGAATGAATAATTTGTTGCGGCCCGCTCCCGCATGGGTCGAACTAAGGCTGGCGATCCGCGCGAGCAGTGTCGCGGTCCCGGCGGCGGACTCCTGCGCGGTCAGCACATCGTCACCCGCCGTTTCGATCATGCCGGCATAGCGCGGCAGCGGAATGTCGCGCTTGGACGCGGTGACGACCAACTCTGCCGGCGGTTGTTCCGCCAGTGGTGCGACCATGCGCCGTGACAGTGCGCCCGATGATGGCCGGGCGCGCGATCGTTCTATGCGCCAGGTCCGCGCGTCGATCCGCCGGGCATGCGCGCCAAGGCCCTTGAGCAAATACCGCAGGGCGGCGTCAACGCTCATGCGACCGCCAATCCCCGGCGTGCTGAGGCCAGCGAGAGACTGGTCGGACATGCCGATACTGGCTCCCGTCTGACGGCCGAGCGCGATTGCCGCCTCGCCCAGCCGACCGGGGGCGATGCTGATATCCTGTCTGTCCGCCGCTCGCGCGGGTGTTGCGGCCGCTAGGGCGAGGGCGGTGACGAAAACGGCGTCAATGGCGCGCGCCATCGCCCTCCTTCAGTAACCAGCCTTGACCCTGCCGCTCCGCGGAAAGCCCCATCAATGGTGCCGCTGCGGCGAAAAAGCGTGCCGGATCGCGGTCCAGCCGGATCGTGCCGGTGAAGCGAAGCGCCTGCGCACCCGGCGTCATGGCCAGCGCAACGCCGAGTGATCGGGCGATATCAGGTGCGATGTCACGGATCGCGGCGTTTTCATAGACCAGTCGTCCCTGACGCCAGCTCGCCACCGCATCCGGCGCGATCGCCATGAGCCGCACCCCGGCGGCGTCATTTGCAAGGGCATGACCAGCGGTGAGAGCGATCGCCTCCGCGCGCGGATTATAGATGACCATTCCTTCGGATACGCCGATCCGGGTAACGCCCCCGCTGTGCACGATGTTGAATGTCGTTCCTGCATCCTCGAACATTGCGTCGCCCACCGTCACGCGGAACGGATTGGCGGCGTCATGGCGCACGGTGAAGGTGGCTTCACCGCTGTCCAGCACTGCGAAACGGGGATTGCGATGATCGAGGCGCAGGCGGGTATCGCCGTTGAGTTCGATCCGCGTGCCGTCATCGAGCGCGATCAGACGGCTTTCCCCCGGTCGCGTGCTGACGCTGTAGACATCGGTGCGGTTAATGACCCCCAGACTGATCGCGCCGACCATAGCAGCAGCCATGGCGCCGCCGCCGATCCACCGGAGTGGCCAGCGAGGATGATCGCCCCTGTCATTCGCTGGGCGCGGCAGGTTCGCCTGTTCTGCCGGAACGATCGCGGCCAATCCGTCATCGGCGACCACCAGCGCGTCATAGGCAACGGCGTGCGCGGAGTCACGCTCCAGCCACAGCATGAAATCGTCCCAATCGACGAATTCGGGATCGCGCGTGCGGATCATCCACCCGAGCGCCTCCTCATGGATCATGGCATCGGCCCTGTTCATCTCTTGCCCCCCAACAAGCTAGACGCCCCCGCCAGCCTCATTCCGTATCGAGCCGCTTTCTGAGCGTCAGCATTGCGCGATAGGCCTTTTGCAAGTCCTTTTCCACCGTAGTGAGGCTGACGCCAAGCTCCTGCGCGATCATGCGCTGGCCGATGCCCTCGATACGGAATCGGCGGAACACCATTTCCACACGCGGGCCCAGCGCGCGCAAGGCGTCCCGCGCCTCGTCCAGCCCCTGTGACAGGATCATGCGCTCGTCGATGGGCAGGTCTGCGGTCGGGTCGGCCATGACCCCGCCCGCGCCATCCGCCCAGTCCTGTTCCCGTCGTTCTCGCCGCGTCGCCGAGCGATAGCGATCGAGCATCAGATTATTGGCCATGCGATACAGGTAGGGCAGCGGATCAAGTACGGGTCCCAGATCCTTTGCTTCCAGTTTCATCCAGATGTCCTGGAGCAGATCTTCCGCATCCTCGCCCGCGCCGCGCGCGCGCAGAAATCGCAGCAGCGCCGGGCGGTTTTCAAGGAATATCGCAGAAAGGCCGCTGGCCATGCCCATAGAGTCCAGTATCAGGCGTCAAGGCCGGTTGCCATAACGGGTGGGGCGGGGTTTTGGCAATCGGGAAGCGTTGGTAGCGATGGCCACGACCGCGCCGGTCATTTACCTTGGCGTGCGTGTCGGTTAGCGCGGGGGATGACTTGATCGGGAGCGTCCATGACGGAAATTCTTATGGATGCGGCGGTCGCGCGGGCGGCAGGCATGGACCCGGCCCGGCTCGACCGGCTCGCCGCGCATCTCGAATCCTATGTGACCAGCGGCAAGCTGCCGCATGTGCAATTGCTGGTCTCGCGCGATGAGGCGCCTTTGCTCACCATGCGGACGGGGATCGCGCGGGCCGACGGGGGAGCATTGCGCGATGATGCCCTGTTCCGCATCGCATCGATGACCAAGCCCGTGACGAGCGTCGCCTTCCTGCAACTGGTGGAGCAGGGACTGGTCGCCCTCGATGATCCGGTCACGGACGTCATTCCCGAATTTGCCCGGTTGCGGGTGGGGCGATGGGGCTGGCGGCGCTCCAAACGGCCGATGCGGATGATCGACCTGCTGCGCCACACGTCGGGATTGACCTATGGCCTTCAGAACAGGACCCGGATCGACGCACGCTATCGCGCTCTGGGGCTGGACGAGTTTCAGCAGAACCGGACTTCGGATGCTTTCATCGCCGCGCTCGCCGAGCTGCCGCTGGAATTTTCGCCCGGCGATCGGTGGAACTATTCGGTCGCCACCGATGTGCTGGGCGTCGTGATCCAGCGATTGACCGGGCAAAATCTCGAAAGCCTGTTCCGCAGCCGCATCTTCGATCCGCTCGGCATGCCCGACAGTTTTTTCGCGGTGCCTGCCGATCGCGCGGATCGGCTGACCGATGCGTGGAAGCTGGGCGAGAACCGAGACCTGTCGGTGGTGGACCTGGGCGCACGGAGTGGCTGGCGACGGACCGGGCGGCTGCTTTCGGGCGGCGGTGGCCTAGTGTCGTCCCTAGCGGATTATCATCGCTTCGCGCGGATGCTGCTTCGCGGCGGAGAGTTGGATGGCGCGCGGCTGTTGCGGCCGGAAACCGTCGCGCTGATGTGCCGCAATCACCTGCCGGGTGGCGGCGATCTCGCCAGCCTGTCGCGGTCGCTGTTCAGTGAGGCCGATTATGCCGGGACCGGCTTTGGTCTCGGCGTCGCCGTGGACCTTGCGACCCGCGAATATTATTGGGGCGGCGTGTTTTCGACCTTCTTCTTCGTCGATCCGGTCGAGCGGCTGATCGGCATATTCATGACCCAGCATTTGCCTTCCAACGCGTATCCGGTACGCGCCGAATTGCGCGCCGCCGTACGGAATGCCGTTTCCATCCGACGCGGACGCCAAGCCGCCTGAAAAGCCGCGCTTATTTTGCTGCGACGCAAAATTTGGCGATAGCGTGGTGCGGCCCGCTGTGTCATCCTTCCCCGGACTCATCTATGGGGAAATCGCGCATGACCCTCCAGGGCCAGAATAAATTGCCCACACCGGCGCCCCGCACGATCGATCCGCAGGTTCTGGCGCATGAGATTGTCGAGCGACTGACTTACCGGATCGGCAAGAATGCGCAGGCGGCCAAGCCGCATGACTGGTTACATGCCGTCATCCTCTCGATCCGCGACCGGGTGATCGACGCATGGATCAGTTCGACCCAAAAAACCTATGAGCAGCAGGGGCGGCGAGTCTATTATCTGAGCCTGGAATTCCTCATCGGGCGGCTGATGCGCGACGCGGCGTCGAACATGGAAATGCTCGACGATATGCAGGCCGCACTCACATCGCTCGGCGTCGATATCGACATCATCGCGGCGCTTGAACCCGATGCGGCGCTGGGCAATGGCGGCCTTGGTCGTCTGGCCGCCTGTTTCATGGAAAGCATGGCGACGGTCGATGTGCCCGCCTATGGCTATGGCATCCGCTATGTGAACGGTATGTTCCGGCAGGAAATATCCGATGGGTGGCAGGTCGAACTGCCCGAAACCTGGCTGGCCCACGGCAATCCATGGGAGTTCGAGCGGCGCGAGGCGAGCTATGAAATCGGCTTTGGCGGCCGGGTCGATCCAGCCGAGGGGGAGGCGACGGGCGCACATCAGATGCACTGGCGACCGGCAGAGCGCGTCATCGCGACGCCCTACGACACGCCCATCGCGGGCTGGCGCGGCAAGCGGATCAACACGCTGCGTCTGTGGCAGGCGCAGCCGATCGATCCCATCCTGCTCGACAAGTTTAACGCCGGTGACCATCTGGGCGCGCTGTCGGAAAGCAATCGCGCGGAGAGCCTGACGCGCGTGCTCTATCCCGCCGACAGTTCCCCTGCCGGACAGGAATTGCGGTTGCGGCAGGAATATTTCTTCTCCTCGGCATCCTTGCAGGACATTGTTCGGCGGCATCTCCAATATTTCGGTGATATCGCGACGCTCGCTGACAAGGCGGCGATCCAGCTTAACGATACCCATCCGGCCGTCGCGGTGGCTGAACTGATGCGCATCCTGCTGGACGACCATGGTCTCGATTTCGACGAGGCGTGGGACATTACCCGGCGGACCTTCAGCTACACCAATCACACATTATTGCCCGAAGCGCTGGAAAGCTGGCCCGTGCCGTTGTTCGAACGGATGCTGCCCCGGCACATGCAGATCGTCTATGCGATCAATAGCCGCCTGATCGCCGAAGCGCGACGCTTCCGGGGAGAGGATGGGGCGGGACCATTCGGTGACGGGAGCATCGGGGCGATTTCGCTGATCGACGAAGGCGGCGAGCGGCGGGTGCGCATGGGCAATCTGGCCTTCGCGGGATCGCACAGCATCAACGGCGTGTCGGCGTTGCACACCGATCTGATGAAGGAAACGGTTTTCGCCGATCTTCACCGGCTGTATCCGACGCGGATCAACAACAAGACTAACGGCGTCACTTTCCGCCGCTGGCTGATGCAGTGCAATCCCGGTCTGTTTTCGTTGGCGCGCGAAGCGATTGGCGACGCGTTTATGGATGATCCGCAGGCGTTGCGCGGACTGGAGGGATTTGCGGACGACAGCGGTTTTCAGGAAAAATTCCTGGCGGTGAAGCGCGCGAACAAGGTGGCGCTGGCCGATGTGCTGCGGCGGCGGGTGAATGCGCGGGTCGATCCGTCGGCGATGTTTGATATTCAGATCAAGCGAATCCATGAATATAAGAGGCAATTGCTGAATATTGTCGAGGCGGTGTCGCTGTATGACCAAATCCGGTCGCACCCGGAGCGGGACTGGACGCCACGGGTCAAGCTGTTCGGCGGCAAGGCGGCGTCCAGCTATCATAATGCCAAGCTTATCATCAAGTTAGCGGGCGACGTTGCGCGCGCGGTCAATCATGATCCGTCGGTGCAGGGGCTGCTCAAGCTCCAGTTCGTGCCCAATTATAATGTGTCGATGGCGGAGATCATGATCCCCGCCGCCGACCTTTCCGAACAGATTTCGACCGCCGGAATGGAAGCTTCGGGTACCGGAAACATGAAATTCGCCGTGAATGGCGCGCTGACCATCGGCACGCTCGACGGCGCGAACGTCGAAATGCGCGACCATGTGGGCGAGGATAATATCATCATCTTTGGCCTGACCGCGCAGGAAGTGAACGAGCGGCGCGCCAATGGCTATGTCCCGGCGGAGGAAATCGCGCGGAGCAGGGAATTGGGGCAGGCGCTGGACGCGATCGCCAGCGGCGTGTTTTCGCCGGACGACCCCGATCGCTACAAGGGGTTGATCCAGGGCATTCGCGACCATGACTGGTTCATGCTGGCGGCGGATTTCGACAGCTATTCGGCGGCGCAGCGCCGGGTCGATGCGCTGTGGCGCGATCCTGCGGTCTGGGCGAAAAAGGCCATATTGAACGTGGCGCGGATGGGCTGGTTCTCGTCGGATCGCACCATTCGCGAATATGCGACCGACATATGGAAGGTCCTGCCATGAGCCGCGCGCGGTCCGCAGGGTGCTGACGCCCGACCAGATCGACAGGCTGATCGAGGGCCGCGACGACGATCCCTTTGCGTCGTTCGGCGTGCATCCGGCGGGCAAGGGATTTACCGCCTGCATATTCCTGCCCGACGCCGTCGCGGTTACGGCGCACCGGCTCGATGGAACGGCGGTGGGGGAACTGGCCGCCATCCACCCGGCCGGGCTGTTTTTCGGCAAGGTCGCGATCAGGACGCGGCAGCCGCTGCGCTATGAAGCGCGCTATGCCGATGGCGGCGCCTATGCCCTGATCGATCCCTACAGCTTCGGGCCGGTGCTGGGACCGCTCGACGATTATTATTTTGCAGAAGGATCGCACCGGCGGTTGTTCGACAAGATGGGCGCACATCCGATCGCGCATGAAGGGGTGGCGGGCACGCATTTCGCGCTGTGGGCGCCCAATGCGCTGCGCGTGTCGGCGGTGGGCGATTTCAATGGCTGGGACGGCCGCCGTGCGCCGATGCGGCGGCGGCAGGATGCGGGGATATGGGAAATCTTCCTGCCGGAAGTGGGCGCGGGCAGCGCCTACAAGTTCGAGATCATGGGGCCGCAGGGCGAGATATTGCCGCTCAAGGCCGACCCCTTCGCCTTCCGGTCGGAACTGCGCCCCTCGACCGCGTCAATCGTCGCCGGGCCACCCGACCATGATTGGGGCGATACCGCGCATCGCGACTATTGGCGCAGGGTCGATCCCCGGCGCGAGCCGGTGTCCATTTACGAAGTCCATGCCGGGTCATGGCAGCGCCACGACAATGGAGATTTCCTCGATTGGGATGCGCTCGCCCGGCGGCTGATCCCCTATGTCGTGGGCATGGGCTTTACCCATATCGAATTTCTGCCGATCAGCGAATATCCCTATGATCCAAGCTGGGGCTATCAGACGCTGGGCCTCTATGCGCCTACGGCCCGTTTCGGCGATCCGGCCGGATTTGCCCGCTTCGTGGACGGCGCGCATCGCGCCGGTGTCGGGGTGATCCTCGACTGGGTCCCGGCGCATTTTCCCGTCGATGAACATGGCCTCGCCCGGTTCGACGGCACCGCGCTGTATGAACATGAGGACCCGCGCAAGGGATTCCATCCCGACTGGAACACGGCGATCTATAATTTCGGGCGGCGCGAGGTCGCCGAATATCTGGTCAATAATGCGGTGTTCTGGACCGACCATTATCATGTCGACGGGCTGCGCGTGGATGCGGTCGCGTCGATGCTCTATCTCGATTATTCGCGCGAGGCGGGCGCGTGGGTTCCCAATGAGGAAGGGGGCCGTGAAAATCTGGAGGCGGTCGATTTCCTGCGGACGATGAACAAGGCGGTCTATGGCGCGCATGAGGGCGCGATGACCATCGCGGAGGAATCGACGAGCTGGCCCAAGGTTTCGCGGCCGGTGCATGACGGGGGCCTCGGTTTCGGTTTCAAATGGAATATGGGCTTCATGCACGACACGCTGCGCTATCTGGCGCGCGATCCGGTGCATCGCGCCTATCATCATGACGATATCACCTTCGGCCTGTTATACGCCTTTACCGAAAATTTCGTGCTGGCGCTCAGCCATGACGAGGTGGTCCATGGCAAGGGATCGCTGCTGCACAAGATGGCGGGCGACGACTGGCAGAAATTCGCCAGCCTGCGCGCCTATTACGCGTTCATGTGGGGCTATCCGGGCAAGAAGCTGTTGTTCATGGGGCAGGAGTTCGCTCAGCGCGAGGAATGGAGCGAGGCGCGTGCGCTGGACTGGCATTTGCTCGATCACGCCCCGCATCTGGGGGTGCAATTGCTGATCGGCGATCTCAACCAGCTCTATCGCTCACAGCGCGCGCTGCATGCGCGGGATTGCGAGCCGGACGGGTTCGAATGGGTGCTGGCCAATGGCGCGGCGGACGCGGTTTTTGCCTGGGTCCGGCGCGCGCCGGCCGCGGCCCCGGTCGTCGTCATCAGCCATTTCACGCCACAGGTCCGCCATCGCTACCGGCTGCGCCTGCCGTCTGCGGGGCGCTGGCGCGAGATATTGAACAGCGACGCCGCCGAATATGGCGGCAGCGGGGTCGGCAATATGGGGTTTGTGGAAGCGGATGAAGAAGGGTGGGCGCATGTCACCATCCCCCCGCTTGCGACGTTGATGCTGGAACTGGATCATCATTAATCGCCAGACGCGTAAAGACGTGAGCGAGGGCGGGAGGACAAGATGAGCGCAAGGCCGACAAGACATCATCCGATCGCGCGTGACGCCATGGCCTATGTGCTGGCGGGGGGGCGGGGCAGCCGGCTGGCCGAACTGACCGACCGGCGCGCGAAGCCTGCGGTCCATTTCGGCGGCAAGGCGCGGATCATCGATTTCGCCCTGTCGAACGCGCTCAACAGCGGCATTCGCCGGATCGGGGTGGCGACCCAGTATAAGGCGCATTCGCTGATCCGCCATCTTCAGCGCGGCTGGAACTTCTTTCGCACCGAACGCAATGAAAGCTTCGACATCCTGCCCGCCAGCCAGCGCGTGTCGGAAAGCCAATGGTATGAAGGCACCGCCGACGCGGTGTTCCAGAATATCGACATCATCGAATCCTATGCGCCCGAATATATGGTGCTGCTGGCGGGCGATCATATCTACAAGATGGATTATGAGATCATGCTCCAGCAGCATGTCGACAGTGGCGCTGACGTGACCGTCGGGTGCCTGGAAGTGCCCCGCGCGGAGGCGAGCGGCTTTGGCGTCATGCATGTCGATGCACATGACGTTATCACCGCCTTCATCGAGAAGCCGGCCGATCCGCCCGCCATTCCGGGCCAGCCGGACATGGCGCTGGCGTCCATGGGCAATTATGTGTTCCGCACCCGCTTTCTGATCGAGGAATTGCGCCGCGACGCCGCGACGCCGGGCAGCGGGCGCGACTTCGGCGGCGACATCATCCCCCATATCGTCAAACATGGCCGGGCGGTGGCGCATCGTTTTTCCAGCAGTTGCGTGAGCGCGGAGAGCGAGCGCGAACCCTATTGGCGCGACGTGGGCACGATCGACGCATACTGGCAGGCGAATATCGACCTGACCGATGTCGTGCCGTCGCTCGACCTGTATGACAATAGCTGGCCGCTATGGACCTATTCCGAGGTCACGCCGCCCGCCAAATTCGTGCATAATGAGGATGGACGGCGCGGGTCGGCCACATCGTCGCTGATCGCGGGGGGGTGCATCGTGTCCGGCTCCGCGCTCGACCGCAGCCTGCTGTTTTCAGGGGTGCGGACCAACAGTTTCTCCTCCGTCACGCAAAGCGTCATCATGCCGGGGACGACCATCGGGCGGGGCGCGCGGCTGACCCGGTGCGTGGTCGATTCGGGCGTCATCATCCCGCCGGGGCTGGTCGTGGGGGAAGAGCCGGACGAGGATATATTGCATTTCCGCCGGAGCGAGAATGGCGTCTGCCTGATTACCCAGGCGATGATCGACCGGATCGGGGCTTGAGCGTTTGAGCGGGGATCGGGTGATGCAGGGACAGGTGCAGGTTTTGGCGGTGGCGTCGGAAATCTATCCGCTGGTCAAGACCGGCGGGCTCGCCGATGTCGTGGGGGCGCTGCCCGGCGCGCTGGCCGGGCATGGGGTCAGGGTGCGGACGCTGGTGCCGGGCTATCCCGATCTGATGACCCGGCTGGACCGACGCAGGACCGTGCGGCGATATGACGCATTGTTCGGAGAGGAAGCGCGTCTGCTGGCGGCGCGGGCGGGGGCGCTCGACCTGCTGGTGCTCGATGCGCCGGGGCTGTTCGCGCGGGAAGGCGGACCCTATGGCGGGCCTTCGGGCAAGGACTGGAACGACAACTGGCGGCGTTTCGGGGCGCTGTCGCTGGTCGGGGCCGAGATTGCGGCGCAGGGGATTGCGGGATGGCGGCCCGAGCTGGTTCATGCCCATGACTGGCAGGCGGCGATGACCGCCGCCTATATGCGCTTTGGCGCGGCGCATGATGTGCCCAAGGTCGTCACGATCCACAATCTCGCCTTTCAGGGCCGGTTCGGCGCGGAGATATTCGATGGGCTTGGCCTGCCGCCGTCCGCCTGGGGGATGGATGGCGTCGAATATTATGGCGGCATCGGCTACCTGAAAGCCGGTCTGGTGTCGGCCGACGCCATCACCACGGTCAGCCCCGGTTACGCGCAGGAGATCCGATCGCCGGTGCACGGCATGGGGTTGGAAGGATTGATGAACGGGCGAGCCGACCGGCTGCACGGTATCTTGAACGGGGTCGATACCGACATCTGGAACCCCGCCGCCGATCCGGCGATCGCGAGACCATTCACCATGCGCACCATGGCGCATCGTGCCGCCAATCGAGCGGCGATGGAGGCGCGCTTCGGGCTGGAGCATGATGACGCGCCGCTGTTCACCATCATCAGCCGCCTGACCTGGCAAAAGGGGATGGACATGATGATCGAGGCGATCGACCATCTGGTGGCGAGCGGGGCGAAGCTGGCGGTGCTGGGGTCGGGCGATGCGCCGCTGGAGGCCGCGTTTCTGGCGGCGGCGGACACGCATGGCGGGCGCGTCGGCGTGCAGATCGGCTATGATGAGGCGTTGTCGCATCTGATGCAAGCGGGGGGCGACGCGATCCTGATCCCGTCCCGGTTCGAGCCATGCGGCCTGACCCAGCTATATGCGCTGCGCTATGGCAGCGTGCCGGTGGTGGCGCGGGTGGGTGGGCTGGCCGATACCGTCATCGACGCCAATGAGGCCGCGCTGGGCGCGGGCGCGGCGACGGGGGTGGTCTTTACGCCCGACGACGCGCAGGCGCTCGACAATGCTATCGGCCGGGCGGTAGCGCTGCATGCCGACCGGCCCGTCTGGCGGGCGATGCAGCGGGCGGGGATGCGCGCGGATTTTTCATGGGAACACAGCGCCGCGCGCTATGCCGCCCTCTTCCGATCGCTGCTGTCGGCGGCGGCGTGACGGAGCCGGTGCTGGGTCCCTCTCACGACGATAATGGCACGCGCTTTGCGACATGGGCGCCAGAGGCCAGCCAGCTATGGCTGTGCCTGTTCGACCAGCAGGACCGCGAGACCCGGCATCCGATGATGCAGGACGGGGCAGGGGTGTGGCGACTTCAACTGTCCGGTCTGGGGCAAGGACAGCGCTACGGCTTGCGGGCGGAAGGGCGCTATGATCCGGTGGCGGGCTATTGGTTCGATCCCGACAAACTGCTGCTCGACCCCTATGCGCCCGCGATCGACCGGGCCTTTTCCTATGATCCGGCGCTGGCGGCGCGGCGGGGCGAAGGGCGCGATACGGCGGCGCTCATGCCCAAGGGAGTGATCGAAGCCCCGCTGTCGCCGGTCCCGGCCGCGCCACCCCTGTTCCAGCCGGGCGGGCTGATCTACGAAATTCAGGTACGCGGCTTTACGATGCGGCATCCCGAGGTGCCCGCGGCGCAGCGTGGCACGATCGCGGCGCTGGCGCATCCAGCCGTGATAGATCACCTCCAGCGGCTGCATGTCGGCGCGGTCGAACTAATGCCGATCAACGCCTGGATCGACGAGCGGCATCTGCCGCCGCTCGGCCTGACCAATGCGTGGGGCTATAATCCGGTCAGCTATTTCGCGCTCGATCCCCGCCTAGCGCCCGGAGGCATGGCGGAACTGCGCGCGACCGTCTCGGCGCTGCGGCAGGCGGGCATCGGCGTGATCCTCGACATGGTCTATAATCATGATGGCGAAAGCGATGCGTTGGGACCGACCCTGTCGCTGCGTGGCCTCAACGCGAGCGACTATTTCCGGCATGCGCCCGACGGATCGCTCATCAACGATACCGGGACCGGCAACAGCATCGATTGCAACCAGCCGATGGTGCGGCGGCTGATCCGCGATTCATTGCGTCATTTCGTGACGCAGGCGGGGGTGGATGGCTTTCGCTTCGACCTCGCGCCCGCGCTGGGTCGGCTGCCGCACGGGTTCGATGCCCATGCGCCGTTGCTGGAGGAACTGCGCGCCGACCCGGTGCTGGCCGACCGGATCATGATCGCCGAACCATGGGATATCGGGCCGGGCGGCTATCAGCTTGGCCGTTTCGCCGCGCCATGGCTGGAATGGAACGATCGCTACCGCGACGATATGCGGCGTTTCTGGCGGGGCGACTCCGGTATGCTGGGCGCTTTTGCGACACGACTGGCGGGATCGTCGGATATTTTCGGGGCCATCGGGGCGAGCCGGTCGGTCAATTTCCTGGCGGCGCATGACGGCTTCACGCTCGCCGATCTGACCGCCTACGAACATCGGCACAATCAGGCGAATGGCGAAGATAATCGCGACGGCCATGGCGAAAATTTCAGCTGGAACAATGGCGTGGAGGGCGGCAGCGACGACCCCGCCGTGCTGGCCGCGCGCAGGCGCGACGTGAAGGCGTTATTATCCACCCTCTTCTGTTCGCGCGGAACGATCATGCTGACGGCGGGGGATGAGTTCGGCCGCTCCCAACACGGCAATAACAATGGCTATGCACAGGATAATGCGACCGGCTGGATCGACTGGGCGGCGCGGGACGGGGATATCGAAGCGCACGCCTTCGCCCTCGCGGCGTTGCGGGCGGGCCGCGACGAGTTGCGCGATACTGCGATGCTGGCGGATGCGGATGTCGAATGGCTCGACGAGGAAGGCCACAGGCTGACCGTCGCACAGTGGGAAGACCCGGCGCGCAGACGGCTGGCGATGCGCTTTACGCGCACCGGCTTCACCATCTGCGTTAATGCTGCGGACGATCCATGCGTTTTTCAGGTTGGCGGCATGGCGTGGAAGGTCTCGCCCCGTAGCGTGCGACCGCTCGAAAACGACGGGGCACAAAACGCCGTTTGAGCGGGAAGAGCAGCGGGAGGCCGGTTCAGGGGCTTTAACCCTGCATTCCTGTCGAGATCCTGTTTGTCCCGGCAAGGTCTCCCGAAGCTCAGAACAAGCGTCGGGGCGACCTGCCGGAATTTGGGTGATCGACATCAATTAAGGAGTCGATCACCCATTAGATCAAAGAAGATCGGCAGCTTTTAGAGCTTCGACGGTGTCGCCGTATATCACTTCCAGCTTTTGCGTCTTGCCGTCGATGATCGTCCAGATTTCGACAAGGGGAATGGTGACGGCAGTTCCCGTTTTCTTGCCGACGAGATCGAGAACGCCCCAGGATACGACATTGTCACCGCTGGCGATGATATTATGCTTCGTAAATTTGAGGCTGGAATAATGTTCCAGAACCTTTCCGATAAGCGTCGGAAAGCTTTGAACGCCCTTGTGAATGCCGCCATAAGGCAGCGAAGGCGCTTCATGAATCTCCGTATCAGCGGTGAAGCTGGCCGTGAAACCTTGCGGCTCCCCGCGTGCGCTGGACGCATAAGCATCTTTCACGAGCTGCAGATTATTTTCTTCGGTTGGTGTCATATTCATTCTCCATTTCGGCGTCTGGATTTGCGCCATTGCTCTCTTATTCTATCCCGCCCGTCAGTATGGACTTGCATCGACTTCGGCGATGATACGGTCGTCCCGGTCCTTGCCGACAGGGGCGGCGGCCTCTTCTTTAAAGGTCCCGGTGCGCCAAGCGTTGCCAGCACGGAGGATCGAAGCCAATATCCTTTGTAGCGGCGGCCCAGATGAGTTGTTTTTGGGGGTCGTCACAGACCCAGT
>NZ_JBMDKW010000018.1:0-54225 GCF_057809915.1 Sphingobium sp. FG11 | reverse complement strand
ACCGACAGGAAACTGCCAACGCCATGGCCCGTGCCATGCGCGTAATCGAGACCTTCTTTGCGAGAAGGATGTCAGTGGACCGCCACAGGTTCCAGACCCTGCATCTGCTTGCGTACGGCAAAGATCATCAGCACGGAGCACATGGAGGCGATGACCAGAATGCTCGCGGTGACAAGGAAGGGCAGCCCATATCCATTGGCGTGGTCGAACAAGAAACCGACCAGCGGTGCGAAGCTGAAAATAAACGGCAGCGTAATCGCATAGCTGATCCCCATGGCCCGGCTGATGCTCGCAGGCCCGATCAGCCTGCTGAGCGCGGCGCCGTGCAGCGTCGTCACCGGGACGACGCACATGCCAATCACCGCAGCAAGCGTGAACAACGGGAAGCCTGCCGCATGCAGCAGCCCACACCACATCAGCGCCTCGCAGAAAGTTACGAGCACGAGTGTGGACGGAGGGCCGATGCGGTCCGTTATCCAGCCAATAAGCAAGGTGCCGGCAATTCCCGCACCGGCATAGATGGAAAGCAGTCCCGATGCTGTCTGGAGGGACAGATCCCGCTCCATGCCGAAGGGAACGATATGGACGAGGAAGGCCGAACCCGATCCCGATATCACGCCGATCACGATCGACAGCAACCAGAAGGGCGGACTGGTAAGAATGTCCCGCGTCGAAAGCGGTCGATCCTCGATGGCTCCTTGAGCGGTTGCGCCATCTGGGTTCATATCGGTCCCGCGCGCGACCTGACCGATCTTTCCGGGATGTTCCACGATCAGCAGCAGGACGGGGATTAGCAGGAGGAAGATTGCCGCTATCCCCGCAAGAACCGCAAAACGCCCATATTCCGGCAAAAATTCGCCGATAATGAAAGGCGTCAAGAACAGCCCGATCGGCAGATTAACGATGCTCAGAACCTTACCCTGGCCAGACGCGAACCATCGGCTGATCAACGTCAACGGACCTAATATCGCCAACAGACTGACGCCCGTGCCAATAAAGGCGAACATCAACAGGGCGAGACCGAAAGAGGAGAGGATGGCGAGGCCCAGATAACCAATCGCGCTGAGCGCCGCGGCGCCAATCATCGCGCTGCGTACCGGGACTTTCTGCAACAGGCCGCCCAAAAAGGGAGAGAGGCCGCCCACTGCAAGCATGATCAGGCTCATTCCCATCGCCGCGACAGCACGTGTCACGCCGAAATGCTGCTCGGTACTGGCAAGCAAGGGTCCGAATGATCCGAAGGCAAAACCAACCACAAGGGTCTGCGCAAGAAAGCACGGCAGGAGCACTCTCCATCCGGAGAAAGGTCGAACAGTGTCTTTGTGCATCGAAGCCCCTCTCGCGGTTCGGCAGCTACCCCAACGCTCTACGGGTTTGATGTGCTACTCTAAGCCTAGCCGCTAGCCGAGATTCCCTCGGAACGCAAAAAACCAGAAGCCTAAGTGCCGCCGCAAGATGACGAGGCGCGTGACCGCGCTCCCGTGTCCGGCACCTCCCTACCTATCAGCCCCGCATACTAGCGGTTATGGCTAATCCAAGGCTAAGTGTCGCAAGGGGATAGTTACCCACTTTAGCGGGAACAGCGCTGGTTGAGAACCCGTTGGCAGGATTGTTGACGGGCAGGATGCGTATAGACGTCATGGCGCAGCAGGTTATAAGCTCCGGTTGAGACAAAGGCGGGGCGTCCTGGGCCAGTCGAGATAAACATGACGCCTGGAGTGTCTGTTATGGAAGTTGATTTTCACGTCCACCGTTTCGATTGGGCAGGGACCCCTCAAACCATCGGCGCGGGCGTCGCCGATCTGGCGCGGCGGGCGGAGGCCGTGGGCATTCGCGCTTTGTCCTTCATGGACCATTATTTTCAGATGGATAATATGGCGCCTGCCCAGGATCCCATGCTGGAGGGGTATACGACCCTGGGGTTCGTCGCCGGTGTTACCGAGCGCCTTCGCCTGCGCCTGCTGGTGACGGGCGTGACCTACCGTCATCCCGGCCTGCTGGCGAAGATCGTGACGACGCTCGATGTGCTTTCGCATGGCCGGGGAGAACTGGGTCTGGGCGCCGGATGGTATGAGCGCGAGCATCGCGGTCTTGGCGTCCCGTTCCCGCCGGTTGCCGAACGCTTCGAGCAGCTGGAGGAAACCCTGCAAATCTGTCTTCAGATGTGGAGTGACAATGACGGCCCATTTGCGGGCAAGCATTTTCAGCTGGCCGAGACGCTATGCTATCCAGCGCCGGTTTCCCGCCCGCGTCCCCGGATCATGATCGGCGGCGTTGGCGAGCGCAAGACCCTGCGACTGGTCGCGCAATATGCCGACGCCTGCAATTTCTTCGGCAGCCCGGCGGACGTGGCGCACAAGCTGGGCGTGCTGCGACAGCATTGCGATGCACTCGGGCGCGACATGGGCGCCATCGACGTGACCACGCTGGTACGGGCCGAGGATGGCTGGACGGCGAAGGATATGTTACGTGCGGCCCAGGATTATGGCGCTGTCGGTGTCAATGCGATCACGGTGATGCCGCAGGGTGACGATCCGGCGAGCAATCTCGAAACGATGTTCTGTCCGATCATGGACGACATTCGGGCGATCGAACCCGGTTCGGCATGATATCGAAAGGCGCCTGCCGCCTGGCTTGACCGGGCCGGGTGACTTGCGCGGGCTGGAGCATGGACGGAAATTTTGAATGAATGCCTTATCCGGGGATAGGGTATTTGTTCCTTCGTGAGTCCTAGCTTGGACAGGTCAACTTGCGGAGGGAATATGTTCGGCGATGACGAGCTGAACAGATGGTTTCGCAGGGAGGTGCTTACGCTTGAGCCCTCGCTGACCGCTTTTCTGCGTCGCCATTGTTCGAAGCAGGACGACATCGCCGATCTGCGGCAGGAAGTATATGAAAAGGCGCTGCGTGGCGCCGGCCGCGCCTTGCCGGATCGCGCGGCCGCCTATGTCTTTACGATAGCGCGCAATCTGCTCATCACGCGCGCCAAGCGGGCGCGTATCGTCCGTTTCGATTTCGTGGCCGACCTTGAAGCACTGCCCGTGCATGTCGACTGGCTGACACCCGAACGGCATGTGAGCGCCAGCCAGGAACTGGCCCGCGCGCGCGAAGGCCTGGAGCGCTTGCCGCCCCGCTGTCGCGAGGTTATGCGGCTGCGCAAGGTGCAAGGCATGAAGATACGCGAGATCGCAGACCAGCTTGGCATCGGCGTCGAAGCGGTGGAGCAGCAGATCACGCGGGGTATCCGCCTGCTCACCAACCACATGCTCGATAGCGCAAATTCCCCGGATGCCCAATGCGCCGCGATCCCGACCGGCAAGCCCCGGGAGGGCGTGTGATGTCGGCCGATATCGCAGAAGCACGGGCCGCGCGGTTCGTGATGCGTCGCGACGAGGACGACTGGTCGCAGGCCGATCAGGCCGAACTGAACGCATGGCTGGCCGAATCCCTCGCACACAAGGCCGCTTTTTGGCGGCTGGAGGAAGGATCGCGCCAGACGGACCGGCTGCGATCGCTCTATGATCCGGTCGAAATGCCACACCCTGTACAGCGCAAATGGCATTCCTTCGCCGCGCTCGCGCTGGCGGCGTCGCTCGTCATGGCGATTTTGGGCTATGCCATGTGGCCCCAACCCGAGCCGGTTGAGATCGCCACCCTGGAAACGCATGTCGGCGAGCGGCGTACCGCCTATCTGCCCGACGGGAGTACGATCGAGCTTAACACGAACACCAAAATCCGGCTTGCGCTCGAACAGGGACGCCGTACCGCCTGGGTCAGCGGGGGCGAGGCCTATTTCCAGATCGCGCATGATCCGGCGCGGCCGTTCGTCATCCATGCCGGCGCGCATGATGTCACGGTGCTCGGCACCAAATTCTCGGTGCGCCGTGATGGCGAGTTGCTGCGCGTCGCCGTTCTTCAGGGCGCGGTCCAGCTCAAGGGTCTCGGGCGCAGTGCCTCCTTGGGATCCACGGTGCTGCCCGGAGGATCGATGGCGGTGGCGAACAGCGTGGCGACCATCGTCAGGCGTGAGCCGCTGGACCAGCTCCGGCAGGGGCTGCGCTGGCGCGATGGCGTGCTGGTGCTGGATGGCAAAACGCTGGGTCAGGCGGTGGCGGAGCTTAATCGCTATAATCCCGATCCCATAGTGGTGAAGGGCGCCCAACTCGCCTCGACCCCGATCGGCGGGACATTCCAGCTCGGCAATCGCGAAGGGTTCGTCCGGCTGTTGCGAGAGGTTTATGACGTGCAGGTATCGCGCGCCGCGGATGGAAAAATAATTTTGCAGCGCTGAAATAGGGTTTCCCGTTCCTCGATAGTCCTAGCTTCTGACGGCAAAACAGCCGCAGGGGAGAGGTCATGAAAAACTGGAAGCGCGCCGCAACTGTAACTATTTGCGGGAGCCTGCTGGCCTATGCCGCGCCCGCATTGGCGCAGGGCTATACCATTCCGCGAGGCGATCTGGCGCGTGCGCTCCAGCAACTCGCTCGCGAATCCGGGCTTCAGATGGTGTATCGACCCGATCAGTTCGGGGGCGCAGTCACAGGCGGAACGAGCGGCAACGCCTCGCCCGAGGCCGCGCTGGTCGATTTGCTCAAGGGCACAGGTTTTGAGGCCCGGCGCGATCCTTCGGGCGCGCAGGCGATCGTACGGGAGGTGCCAAAAGCGCGTCCCATCGCCTATCAGGCGGAAACATCGTCCACGGTTCGCAGCGCGCCGGCGGCTGCACACGCTTTGGCATCGGCATCGGCAGACACGGGCGACATCATCGTGACCGCGCGCAAGCGCGAAGAGACGCTGATCGATGTGCCGGTCGCGATCACGGCGGTGACCGGCGCCGAACTGCAACGTCGCGGCATCAGTTCCATCGATGGTCTCGCCCGCATCGTGCCCCAGCTTCTCACCGGCGACGGCGGCAACGCGCAGGGCGGAAACATCGTGCTCCGCGGTATCAGCGGCTCGGACGCAAACCCCTTTGCCGACCAGGCCGTGTCGTTCAACATCGATGGCGTGCAGGTGGCGCGCTCCACCATTCGCCGTCTGGCGCAGATGGACATGCAGCAGGTGGAGGTTCTGAAAGGGCCACAGGCCCTGTTCTACGGCAAGAACAGCCCCGGCGGCGTCATTTCCATCCGCACCGGCGATCCGACGAAGCAGCTTGAGGGCAAAGCGTCGGTCGGTTACGAATTCAACGCGCATGAGTGGCGCGGTGAAGGCTATATCGCCGGGCCTATCAGCGATAGCCTGGGTTTCCGCGTCGCAGCCTATGGTTCTAAGATGCGCGGCTGGGTGGAGAACACGACGCCGCGCAGCGAAATCACTGCGCCCACGCACCGATATGCGCCGAGAGGCGAAGAATTTGCGGTCCGGGGGACATTGAAATTCGAGCCGACGGACAATTTCGATGCGCGCCTGAAGTTCACTTATGGCGAAATCCATGGTGACGGCTACACCTCCAATCTCCAGCTTGTGGCATGTCCCGGCGGTGCGCCGCAGTCCGGCCAGATCGACAGTTGCCGCGCCGATGACAAGGTGTCGATCGGCGCGCGGACCGACAATTTCAGCCGGCGTTACCCGCAATTTGGCAGCGATAACCAGCTGAAGGGCAAGCAGAAGCAGATGCTGGTCGCCTACGAGATGAATTATCATCCGAGCGACGAGCTGACGCTTACTTCTGTCACTGGCCTATATCATCAGAAAGACAGAAACTTCGTCAATGTGACTGCGACCTATGTGCCGAGCCGCATGCTGGCGTCGGATCAATTTTTGAGCTTTACGGAATTGTCGGAAGAGCTTCGCCTCGCGAGCAATTTCGACGGGCCTCTCAATTTCATGATCGGTGGTCATTTGCAGGCGAGTTCGGCCAAAACGAGCTTGAGGGCGTTTCTCAACGGCACCAATTTCACGACGGTGGCGCCGCTGGTTCCATCTGTGGTCGCTAACTATGATTTTGCGCAGAAGGGGCGCGCCTATTCGGCCTTCATGCAGATGCAATGGGATGTCACGAAGCAGATCCAACTGTCTGCGGGTGGCCGCTATTCCTATGAGAAGAAAAGGCTGCCCGTCGCCAGGAGCGGATTTGCCGTCGATCCGGCAACCGGGCTTCTTCTGCCGCCGGGGCCGATTTTTGCCGAAGGGTCCAAAGACAGCTGGAACGACTTTTCGCCCGAAGTCACGCTTTCTTACCATCCCGATCGAAACCTGAATATCTACGGTTCCTACAAACATGGGTTCATATCCGGCGGCTTCAATTCGGGGAACGCCAACTTCGGCAGCCCGCTGGGCTACGATCAGCAGACCGTCAAGGGCTTCGAAGCAGGCGCCAAGGCATCCCTGCTGGATGGTGCGCTGCGCACGAGTCTTGCGCTGTACAGCTATGATATCAAGGGCCTGCAGGTGACACTTGTCACGCAGGGCGTCCTTAACGAACTCAAGAATGTCGGCAAGGTCAGCAGCAAGGGCGGGGAATTCGATGTCTCCTACCGCACGCCGCTGGAGGGGCTGAGTCTTCACGGCGCGGTGGCCTATAACAAGGGTCGCTACGACGATTATTTCGCGAATTGCTACCGGGGTCAGAACAAGGCGCGGGGTTGCGCGTTCTCGCCGATACCGGGCCTGCCGGGTCAGGGGAATCCCGCCGCTCCCGGCGTCAACGGATCTTTGCAAAATCTGGCGGGCACGCAGCTGGTCCGGGCGCCCGAATGGACGGGCAATGTCGGCTTCGACTATGAGACGCCGGTCGGGGCTGGAATGAAACTGGGCCTTTCGACCAGCATGACCTTCAGCGCCAGCTATCTGACGGACGCTGCATCCAATCCGAATGCGCGGGTGCCCAATTATCAGCTGTTCGATGCGACACTGCGCCTTTCGGAACAGGATGATCGTTGGGAAGTCGCGCTGATCGGTCGGAACCTCACCGATAAATATTATTGGACCAGAGCCAGCGACAGCCCCTTCACCGGCACGGCGCCCGGCAACGAGACCGGCCCGGCTGTATACGGCGACCTTCAGGCATCCGTCAGCCGCGGCCGGGAAATCATGCTGCGGGTATCGACCAAGTTCTGAGGGTAAGGAGCGAGTTTGTGTTGAACGCAACCAGGCTGTTGATGATCTCGGCCTGCGCGATGTGCGCAGGCCAGGCAGTGGCGGAGGTCCCCTCGAAGGGGCCTCCGTCCTCCTATCCCGGGCTTGTCTATGAAACGACCAGTCGCGCGCCCGCGATTCCGCCCAACGAAAAGAGCCTTCAGACGATCGTCGCCGAACCCTGGTTCACCGTGACGGACAAGGAACCGGCCCTCAGTGGAATGGACAAGGACCTTTTCCTCGAGGGGCCGGTCTTCGACAGGCAGGGAAACCTGCTGTTTGCCGAAGCCTTCGGCGGCCGGGTGATGCGGCTCTCGCCGGATCGAAAACTGACGCTGATCCTGCCAAAAAGCGATGCCGGTTCCGCTGGTCTCGCCCTTCACAAGAATGGCCGTATCCTTGTCGCGGGTGTCGGACATTCAGAAGGGGGCGTTGCTGGTGGCCCGGTATTTTCGGTCCGGCCTGACGGTTCCGACAAACAGGTCATCATCGATCCGAAGGCGGGCTATGTTCCCGACGACCTTGTGCTGGACAATGAGGGCGGCTTCTACTTCACCGATTTTCGCGGCAACAATGCCAACCCCATTGGCGGGGTTTATCACGTCGCTGCCGACATGAAAACGATCACCCCGATCATGACCCGCATGTCGATGCCCAACGGGATCGCGCTCAGTTCGAACGGAAAAACATTGTGGGTCAGCGAAGTGGGGACAGGGTATCTCCATCGCATCGATCTGGCGACGCCAACGCAGATTTCCCCCGTCGTCGGGACGACGATCCGCTACCATTTTACGGGCGCGACGGTGGATTCGCTGCGCGTCGACGCGGATGGCAATGTTTATGCCGCGCTGGCCGGCGAGGGCAGGGTCATGGCCTTCAATCCCAAAGGCGTCCCGATCGGCCAGATACTGATCCCGGACCGCGAGCGCGGTGAATTTCTCTTCACCACCAGCATGGCGATAAAGCCTGGCACCCGCGAACTCTATATCTTGTCGAGCAATTATCCCGGACGCACCGCCAAAATCTATCGCGCCGGTGCCTTCGCTACGGCTACAGCGCCCGGTCCATGACAGGCGGCATCTGATGGTGATGACAGCGGGCCGAGCGCAGGTGGAAGGCGTATAGGTTTCAGGTTGCTCGCATTCCGGGGATCGCCGTGCTGCTACCATACTGAAACGCTTCGGCCCCAACCAAAGGCTGTAAGGCTAACGTGACAGGCATTATAGGAGACGAAAGAGTTTCGATCTGGAGCATTGTGGGGGATTGGGAAACGAAAGCGGTAAGATGGGCCATGGGCGAGAAGCCGGTCTGGCACTACATGATGAGTCTAAACCAACTCCGGGCTTTTATGATGTACTGATCCGCGTGCACGCCGCGTCGCTGAATTACTAGGACCAGATCATATGGACGGTCAATATCTCGGGCCGCTTAAGCAAAATGGCGTGTCGCTCTCGGACGGCGCCGGAGAGGCCATTGCAGTCGGACCGGCGTTACCCGGACGAAAGTGGACGTCCGTGTGACGGTCAGCTGCCATCCTCACTGGATCGGCAGCTCTCCGCTTTGGGAGCATCGGTTGGACAATGTCGTCATCAGCAGGGACGGGATGTGGGCCGAACATAATTTGCTGCATGAAAACGCTGTCGTCCTATTTCCCGAAAGCATCTCTTTCATTGAGGCAGCATGCCTACCTTGCGGCGCGGTAATTGCCTGCACAGGTCTCAATCGGTCGTCACCTCTCCAACCGGGCCAGACAGTTCGCCGGGGATGAGCTGCTGCCGATAACCGCTCGCTCGCCCATGTCGAACGTCGGAACGGGCCTGGCCGCCTCAGAAAAAAGAGCGTTCGTTCTATTGACAAATTGCGCCTTCGCGAGGATGGTGCGCGCAAATAGGCCAACAACGAAGTCGCCCACTAAGGCAATAGATTTGGGAGAGCATATCTGTTAGAGCAAATGGAAGTAATCTCTGCGTTTATGGCTGCACGCAAATGGGCTTCGTCAAATATAAGCATTTAGAAAATCCCTATGCGCCGTAATCGCGAACGGTACTGAACAATTGTTGCCTGGGAGAGTGCCGAATGGACGCAGTAGATCGTCTTCTGGCGATTGAAGGGGTTAGGCTGTGCAAGGCTAAATATGCCTATTGCGTAGATACCAAAGACTGGGATGGCTTTGGCGCCCTGTTCACCGATGATGCTGTGTTCGACGAAACCAATGCTATGACTGCGCGCCACCCAAAGACCGGCGAGTGGGTTCGGACGGGTAGTGAATTTAGTCTGGAACTTCTTCAGTCTGTCGAAAATGGGATAGCTTGGCCCGTAATAGGCGCGAAAAATATCGTAGAAGTCGCTCGGGGGATGGCAGAACACAACCTCCTGGTGCATAAACTCTTCAATCCCATGATCGAGATCCTGACCGAAGAGGCAGCTAAGGCCATTTGGCCTTTTGAAGACGAGGTTTACTTCTCAGAGGGGCAGCCCATGCGATATATGAATGGCATGGGGCATTATCATGAAACCTATGAGAAAAAAGGAGATAATTGGCTTATAAAATCAATGAAATTGACTAGAACATTAGTGCGCGCGCGCTGACGCAAGAGTATGGCGCGACTTTTCCCCGAGGGGCGGGGATTTTTATTTGACGGTCTTAAGCCGCCATTATTATTTAGACTTAATAAGCCTAAATAAACGAATCAGAAGTAAAGGGAGAGTATTATGAAAAGATTGGGACCAGTGGCCGTTGTGCTTAGCGGCCTGCTCGCTTCGACGAGCTACGCGCAAGCCCCGGCCGGCAACGCTCCGGCGGAAGCAGCCAGCAGTGGCGCTGCCGATATCGTCGTCACCGCTCAGCGCAAATCCGAAAGATTGCAGGACACCCCGATTGCGGTGACCGCCGTGACGGCCGACACCGTCCAGAAGCTTGGCCTGGCCAAGATCTCCGATATCGCGACAGTGACGCCAGGCGCGAATTTCACCGTCAGCGCGGGCTTCTTCTCGCCCAATATTCGCGGACTTGGCGTGGCTTTCACGGCTGCCGGTCTGGAAAGCCCGGTCGCTGTTTATGAAGATGGCGCGTATCTGACCAACACCGTTGGCGTGAACGAGCTTCTCGACAATTTCGACATCAGCAGCATCCAGGTGCTTCGCGGTCCGCAGGGCACGCTGTATGGCCGCAATTCTTCGGCGGGCGTGATCATCATCAACAGCGCCGATCCTACGAACAAGTTCGAGGGACGGGTACGCGGCGAACTCGGCAACATCGATCATCAGCAGCTGGACGCCATGATCAACCTGCCGCTGGGCGAAGATCTCGCCCTGCGCGTGAACGGCGGCTACAAGCATAATGGCGGTTTCATCCATAATGTGACGACCGACAGCGATAATGGCTGGGAAAAAAATTATCACGTAAGAGCGAAGCTGCGCTGGAATCCCGGCACGACCGACATCGTGCTTGGGGGCGAATATTATGACCTCCGCAGCACCGTGACGCGGACGGGCACTTTGGGGCGTAAGGACGCAACGTGCCTGGGCTGCGTTATTGCGCCTGGTGCTATCGATACCACGCTCGGTTTCTACGAGCAGCAAAATGAATCATTTGTGCCGCCTTCTCATACGAAATTCTACGGCGCCAACCTCAAGATGAATTTTGATTTCGGTAACTTCGACCTGACGAGTACGACGACTTATCGCCATCAATCGACCCGCCATAATGGCGGCGATACGGATATGACACCACTGCTGCTGTTCGAATATGCCGGCGCGGACATCGGCGGCAATACGTATTCGCAGGACCTTCAGGTCGCCTCGAAGCTGGACGGCCGGTTCCAATATCTGTTCGGCGTGAGCTATCTGCACGACAAGCGTCATTTCCGGGCAGCTTTTATAACGCCTACATCTCTCCCCGCGCTGTCCGACAGCACGACGGATGGTTTCCTGAACGTCGGGACCACAAGTTCCTACGCCGCGTTCCTGGAAGGCTATTATAAGCTTACCGACGAAATCAAGGTGACGGTTGGTGGACGTTATACCTATGACGAGCGCGGCATGACGGGGTCGGCATATGGCTTCCCATGGGGTGTGGATCTGCGTGTGGCACAGCGTGCGTTTACGCCGCGTTTCGTGCTGGCCTGGGATAACGGGCCGACGAACATCTATTACAGCTTCACTCGCGGCTTCAAGGCGGGCGGCTTCAACGACTCGCAGCTTACACCGACTCCGCCGGTCCAGCCGGAAAAGATCACCAGTCACGAGATCGGCATCAAGCATTCGATGCTGGACAACCGGGTTCACCTGAACGCGGCTGCCTTCTACTTCAAGAACAAGGGGCTGCAAGCGCAGACGCTTCGTGACGTCACGCAGGGTGGCTCCGTCACCCAGAGCGCGAACCTGGAAAATTACGGCCTTGAAGTTGAGGCACAGATTGCTCCGACCGAAGGTCTGAGCTTCGGTATCACGGGCGCCTGGCAACATCCGCGGTACAAGCCGTTTGATGGCGTCATAGGGCTTGCGTGCTTTAAGGGCGGATTGGTCAACTGTGATCCCGTTCGCACCAATCCCGATGGTTCGCCCAACCTCAATTACGACCCGATAACAAACCTCACCGGCACGGCGCCGCCACAGGCTCCGTCATGGTCGGGATCGTTCAGCGCCAATTACGAATTCGCTGTCGGCGCATGGTCGGCTTCGCTTTCGGGTCTCGCGACGTACCGTTCGTCGATCAACTACCAGCCCGGCGCTGGCGGCAATTTGATGTATGATCGGGACGGCAAGCTGTTCCTGGCGAATGCGTCGGGCTATGTCAGCCCTCCGGGTATGGACCTGCGCATCGGCTTCTATGTGAACAACCTGTTCAACAAGGAATATGTCACACGCCGTCAGACGCTCGTACCTTTTGGCACCAGCTATAATGCCGGTCTGCCGCGGACATATGGTCTGCGTTTGGAGTATAGCTTCTGACCTCTCATAACGACCGTTAATTGGCTAACGACCCTGTGGATGCCCGGCGCTTTGGGCATCCACAGGGAATTTGTATGAGAGCTGATGCCGCGATCCGGATCGGCGAATGACCCATCTGCTCGTGAGAGTACCGCGAGCGCCTCAACGGTCATCGCTCCGCGTTGACGGTTCCATGCAAAATTTTTGCGATCAAACTTTGCGGAATATGCAGAAAGGGCCCCTGACGTTCCGCTTAGGGTGCGGGGCGTTGCTGTCTCGACAATCTAACGTCCAATTTGTGGCTCTGGACCGGCAAGCGACTCCGTTGCTTCCGTTTTGTTCGCTCATAAACGGGGCGTGTAAGAGCGGTGTAAGAAGCGCCCTCAAGTTCGCCACGCGCGCCCGACTTGGCCGCGACTTGCGATTCACCTCATTGTCAGTCAGGATCACCGTAAAGGGGATTAGAATTGGCATCTGAACAGAAGGCAGCGGCAGCGCCCGCAGAGGCGGCGGCAGCGCCGACCACTTCCGAAAAGACCGCACGTCGCAAGATACCCGGCGGGCTTCCTTACACATCCAGCCCCGGCGTGTTGAAGAGGGTATTGGAGAAAATCCCAACTTCGGAGAAACCGGGCATCTTCAATACCGACTTTCTCGGCACGGTCATGGGTGCAACGGGCGGAGCCGCGCGACCAATTATTCCAATTCTGAAAGCAACGGGGCTACTCAGCCAGACGGGCGCGCCCACCGAGCTTTATGCGCAGTTTCAGACCGATGCAGGACGTGCTGCTGCTGCCCTCCAGGCTTCGCGGAACGGTTTCGGCGAAATATTCCGCCGCAATCAGTACGCGCACAAGGCTGACGAACCCGCGCTTATTGACGTGATAGTGGCAATCACGGGCCTCCCAAAAAAAGAGGGGATCGTTCGCTACATCCTGACCACATTTCAAGCGTTTCAGGATTACGCCAAGTTAGCGCGCGAAGATGCCGGAAGCGAAGATCAGGGCGAATCTGGCCAGTCCTACGATGGGCCACCACCGCCAGCCGATCAAAACAGCGGTGGCGGTGGTCGTCTGCAACTCGCCTATAACATCAACGTCATGCTCCCGGAGACAACAAACGTCGAGGTCTACAACGCGATATTCAGGAGCCTGAAGGCGAACCTGTTGTCATGAGTGACCACACCGTCGAACTGTTTGTGCTCAAGTGCGCTGTCATCGAGGCAGGGCTACGAACGACGTTGGCCGAGTATAATACCGGCCAGCAGCCCGGTCTGAGCCAAGCTGATGACGAACAGCTCGAACCCTTCATCAAGCAGTTCGATCTAGCCAATCGCAAGAACGCTGCTCACATGTCCCGCTACTACGAGATATTCTACCTCCTCGAAAATGACATTCGCCGCCTCATCGTTGAAACCATGGAAGCCGCGCACGGTGCAAAATGGTGGGACACTCGCGTTCCGCCCGGTGTCCTTGAAGAGGTGCGAAAGAATCGTGAGCGCGAGGCACAGGCTGCCGTGTCTGTCCGGTCGGAGGACGATATTGACTATACGACCTTTGGCCAACTCGGGGACATAATACGCGCCAACTGGTCCGACTTTGCGGGGATGCTGAGTAATCAGTCCGCCGTGTCGCGGGTGATGGCGGCGCTCAACATGCTGCGGGGAACGATCGCCCACTGCGGCGTCCTTGCGGACGACGAGGTTGACCGACTGAAGCTCGCGATTCGAGACTGGTTCAGGGTGCTCGAAGGTCCAAAAAGTTAGACAATCACCGATCTGCAAATCGAGCAAAATCGCGCTCGGTTATTTTTTGTCGGCCATCGGGACCGATATCAGCAAGATTGACACATGCCCCATCGGCTTTTCATCACAGCGGGAGTGTAGTGAAAAGGGGTGCCCGTTTCCGAGGCACCCCTTTCCCGTCATCTTAGCCCGGCGAGCAGTGCCATCAGAACCAGAACCACGGGGATTGTGATCCCCAGGGCTAGGCGGAAGGTAGACCCGCTAGGCTTACTGGTTTCGATGGCGAAGGTGAACTGCATATGAGTTCCTCCGTATCGTGCGCGTGCCTCTTGATGAGCCGAACATCGCGCATAAGACCAGCAGCAGGGCATTTCCAGATTTATGCAGCCTGGACGGATCCCTGCATACCTCGGCTGCAAGGCGACACATGACGTATCGGGCACATGAGTGCAACCGTGACCGCGTTCTTACACTGCTCTTACACGACGCTTAAGGGTGGCCTGTAAGACCCGTCGCCGGGTGTGGTAAGTGGCTGTATCTGCTAAGAAAATATGGTGGACGCACTTGGGCTCGAACCAAGGACCCGCTGATTAAGAGTCAGCTGCTCTACCAACTGAGCTATGCGTCCACACTACCGTTCGGAAGCCTTGCCTAAGACATGTTCCGTCTGGAGGCGCGCGGTTAGCATGATCGTCGGGCTTTGCAAACATAAAATGACTGGGGGTTCGGCAAATCGCACAGCATCGCGATTCAGCCCCAGTCGCGCATTCCTCCAGAACGCTTTTTGGTTGATCGGTCGATCGACATGATGATGCCGACGCACAGCATGACGGTGAGCATCGAAGAGCCGCCGTATGACATGAAGGGCAGCGGGATACCGACTACGGGCGCGAGACCCATCACCATCATCAGGTTGATGGCAACATAGAAGAAGATCGTGGTGGTAAGGCCCGCTGCGGTCATCCGCGCGAATTTGTCGGGGGTGCGCAGGCCTACGCGAATTCCCCATCGGAACAGCAGGGCGAATGCGCCGATCAGGAAGATGCCGCCCATCATCCCCCATTCCTCCGCCATGGTTGCGAATACGAAATCGGTGTGGCCTTCGGGCAGATAGTCGAGATGGCTTTGCGTGCCGTTGAGGAAGCCTTTGCCGAAAATTCCGCCGGATCCGATCGCGATTTTGGACTGGCTGATGTGATAGCCGGCGCCCAGCGGATCGCTTTCGGGGTCGAGGAAGATCAGGACGCGGTTTTTTTGATAGTCGTGCAAGAAGCTGAAGGCGATTGGAATGATTGCGGCGACGGCCAGGCCCGATCCTACAAACAGCCGCAGGGGCAGGCCGGCGAGGAACATGACGGTGATGCCGCCGGCCGCGATCATCATCGCGGTGCCGAGGTCGGGTTGGACCAGCACCAGCGCGGCGGGCAGGCCGATGAGGCCCAGCGCGGGCCAGATCGCGCCCCAGCGGCGGATTTCCCCCACGGGCAGCAGCGCATAGAAGCGCGCGACCGCGAGGACGATGACCGGCTTCATGAATTCGGAGGGCTGCAACTGCATGAAGCCGAGGTTGATCCAGCGCTGGCTGCCCCCGGCCACGCCGCCGATCAGCTCGACCAGCACCAATGCGATCAGGAGAGCGGCATAAGCGGGGAAGGCCAGGCGCGCCACATGCTCCAGCGGCACGCGGCTGAGTACCAGCGCCATGACCGAAAACACGCAGAAGCGCACGCCCTGGTTGATCGCCCAGGGCGTAATGCTCCCCCCGGCGGCGCTGTAGAGGACCAGCGTGCCGAAAAAGGCGATGGCGAGCAGCAGCGCCAGCACGCGCCAGGGAAAATCGGTCAGCGATTGGGGGATGATGCTCATGGCGTGGCGCTGTTGCCCGCAGGGGGTGAGCCGGGGGGCGGTGGCACATCATCGACGCCGGTGGCATCCTGTTCCGGCGCGGTCCGGGGAGGGGGAATGGTGGCGTTGCTGGCGGCGGGGGCCGCTCCATTGTCCGCGGCGTTCGCGGCTTCCGGCGGAACTTCGCCCTTTTCGATCGCCTTGGCGAGACGGAAGGCGGCCATCTGCCGCGCCATACGCTCGGCAGGCGGGCCGCCCCAGCCTTTTTCCAGCGTTTCCAGCTTTTCCAGCGCCTTGGCCGGATCGAACAGATAGGACAGCGTATCGCTGGCGATCATCGGCGCGTCCTCGATGCGGTTGGTGTGGCCGCCATGTTCGAGGATGCAGGCGACGGCGTAGCGGGGGTTGTCGAACGGCGCGAACCCCTGAAACAAGGCATGATCGCGCAGCTTGAAGGGCAGGGACGCATTGCCGCGCACGCCGCCCGCGCGCTCCGCCATGGTGATGCGGCGCACCTGCGCGGTGCCGGTCTTGCCTGCAATCAGCACGCCGGGCACGTTCATGCGCGCCGCGCCGCCGGTGCCGCCGCCATTGACCACCGCGCTCATCGCCTCGCGGATGACCGCCAGATGCTCGGGCGACGCACCGACCGAGAGCGGCTCGGGACGGCGTGCGCCTGCGATGAAATTGGGCTGGAGTTGCCGCCCCGACGCGAGCCGAGCGGCCATGATCGCCATTTGCAGCGGGTTGATGAGCATATAGCCCTGGCCGATGGTGGCGTTGACCGTGTCATACACCTCCCATTTCTTGCCATATTTCTTCATTTTCCACGCGGGGTCGGGCACCGTGCCATAGCTTTGGCTGGGAAAGGGCAGATCGAATTTCTGGCCCATGCCCACGCGCCGCGCCATATCCGCGATCACGTTCATGCCGACCCGCTGGGCCATCTGGTAGAAATAAATGTCGCAGCTCTGGGCGATGCCGCGATGCATGTTGACCGCGCCATGGCCGCGCCGGCTCCAGCAGTGGAACAGCGTGTTGCCGACCCGCACCGCGCCAGAGCAGTTCACGGTGTCCTCCGGCTTGACCCCGGCCTCCAGCAGCGACAGCGCGACCATCGGCTTGACCGTCGATCCGGGCGGATACAGGCCCTGCAACACCTTGTTGCGCAGGGGGACATGATCGTCCTTCGACAGCATTTCCCATTCGAGATGGCTGATGCCGTCGGAAAAACTGTTGGGATCGAAACTGGGCATCGACGCCATGGCGAGCACGTCGCCATTATGGCAATCGATCACCACCACCGACCCGCTCTGGGTGGCGAGGCGGCGCCCCGCATATTCCTGCAAGCCCGCATCGATGGTCAGGCGGATGGTCTTGCCCGGCGTGTCGGGCCGCGTCGTCAGTTCGCGCACGATCTTGCCGCGCGCCGTCACCTCGACCCGTTTCGCGCCGGGCTTGCCGGTCAGGAAGCGGTCGAAGGATTTTTCGAGACCGTCCTTGCCGACCTTGAACCCCGGCGTGATGAGCAGCGGGTCCTTGCGCGCCTCATAATCCTTGGCCGACGCCGCGCCGACATAGCCGAGCAGATGGCCGACCGAAGCGCCAGCGGGATAATAGCGCGAAAATCCCTGCGTCGGGGCGACGCCGGGCAGGTCGGGCAGGCGCACGCTGATCGCGGCGAACTGGTCATAGGTCAGGTTTTCGGCGACCTGCACCGGACGGAAACCCTGCGCCTTGTCCAGCTCCTCCTTGATGCGGTCGACCTCGTCCGGGGCGAGCGCGAGCAGATGGGCGAGGCTGCCGACCGTGGCGTCGACATCCTTGACCCGCTCGGGGATGAGATCGACGCGAAAATCGGTGCGGTTGTTGGCGATCGGGCGACCATTGCGATCGATGATCCAGCCACGGCGCGGCGGAATGAGGGTCAGGTTGACCCGGTTGCTTTCCGACAGCAGCTTGTATTTCTCATTCTCGGCGATGCTGATCCACGCCATCCGGCCCGCGAGCAGCGCGCCGATCCCGCCCTGAATGCCGCCCACCACCATCGCCCGGCGGGTGAAGGTGAAGGATTGGGCGGCTTCGGTAATGATCTTGCGGGGTGATCGGAGGAATTTCATGCCATAACGCGCCAGTGGTCGATCCGCGCACATTGCCTCACCACGAAGGGAAACAGCAAGATCGTCCAGATGATTTGCGGCAGAACGAGCCAAAGCCCGACATTGCCGCCGCCGGTCACACGCACGAAGAACAGCCCGCCGCTGATGCAGAACAGGATCGCGATGGCGGCGATCAGCCAGTCCTGCCGATAATCGCGCCACAAAAGCCGTTGTTCGACCGTGTCGATCGCGATCAGGGTCACGGTCCACAGGAACATCGCCGATCCGATCGGCTGGCCGCTGGTCATGTCGTCGAACAGGCCGAGCGGCAGTGCGATCCATGCGCGCCACATTTCGGGCCGCAGCAAGCGCCAGGACAGCAAAAGCAACAGGCCGAAGGGCGGGACCACCGGCGACTGGGCGACGATGGGCAGCGCCGTTACCAGCGATCCCAGCAGTACGGTGATGGCCGGGGTGCCCACCAGCCTGAAGCGGGACGGATGGCGGCCAAGCCGCGAAACCGGCTGGAGATTCCGGTCGATCACGGGGCGGATGCGTTGGAGGCGGGCGCGACGCCGCCGGGCGCTGCGGGATCGGGCCGGGTCACGACCTGTTCGAAGGCGCGCTCCACCACCACCGCATCGACCTTGGCCGGGTTCGCGAGCGGCACGCCATAGGCGATCTCGCCCTGGATGCGGACGACCACCGCCACGGGAATATTGGGCTGGTAGATGCCGCCGATCCCGGACGTGACCAGCAGGTCGCCGGGCCGGAACGGGTTGCGCCCCGCCGACAGGGCACGGATTTCCAGCGCGCCATCGCCGGACCCCGTTGAAATGGCGGGGATATTGTCGCTCGCGCGGCGCACCGGCACGATATTGCTGTTGTCGGTCAGCAGCAGCACATCGGCGGTGTTGGGCGTCGCGCTGAAGATCCGGCCGATCAGCCCTTCGGGCGCGCGCACCGGCATACCCGGCCCGATCCCCTGGCTGCGACCTGCATTCAGGCGGGCGAAGCGGTGGGTGCTGGTGGAGGAGGAACTGATGAGGCGCGCGCTCAGCACTTCGCTGCCATCCTCATCGACCAGCTTGAGCAGCTTTTTGAGGCGGGCATTTTCCTGCGCGATCGCCTTGGCCTCGATGATGCGGTTGCGGTCCGCCTCGACCTGCCGCCGCAATCCGACATTTTGCGATCCGGCGCGGAAATAGGCGGCCAGCACCTCGTCGATGGAACTGACGCCGCTCACCATATTCTTGAGGGCGCTGGACGCAGGGCGCGTGATTTCCGCCGTCCCGGCGCGGATCGCGGAAAAGCCGGTCGGATCGAATATCGCGACGACGACCAGCAACAGCCCGATCGCCGCGCCCGTCATCGCGATGACATAGCTGGCGAACAGGCTATATTGCGCCTTCCGGTTTTGACCGGGGCGTCGGCTAGGTGGCCGCGCCATTGCTTAATGCTCCCCCTGAGGGCCTGACATTGGGGCCTGGCACGCGTTCAGCCGGTCTGAAGCACGCCCCGGAACATGGGATCTTCCATCGCCCGCCCGGTGCCGATCGCGACGCAGGTCAGCGGATCTTCGGCAATGGTCACGGGCAGGCCGGTTTCGTCGCGCAATTCATCGTCCAGCCCCTTGAGCAGCGCGCCGCCGCCGGTCAGCACGATGCCCTGATCGACGATATCGGCTGCCAGTTCGGGCGCGGTATTTTCCAGCGCGATGCGCACGCCCTCGACGATGGTGCTGATCGGTTCGGCCAGCGCGTCGGCGAGCTGGCCCTGGTTGATCGAGATTTCCTTGGGCACGCCGTTGACGAGGTCGCGGCCCTTGATGTGGATCGTCTCGCCCACGCCATCTTCGGGCGGCTGGGCGACGCCGAACTGCTTCTTGATCCGCTCCGCCGTGGCTTCGCCGATCAGCAGGTTGTGGTGACGGCGCACGAAGGAGACGATCGCCTCGTCCATCTTGTCACCGCCGACGCGGACCGACGTGGTGTAGGCGAGGCCGCGCAGCGACAACACGGCGACTTCGGTCGTGCCGCCGCCGATATCGACCACCATCGAGCCGATCGGTTCGGTCACGGGCATGTCCGCGCCGATCGCGGCGGCCATCGGCTCTTCGATCAGGAACACCTGGCTCGCGCCCGCATTGCTGGCGGCGTCGCGGATCGCGCGGCGTTCGACTTTGGTCGAGCCGGAGGGGACGCAGATCACGATTTCGGGGAATCGCCAGGGGCGCGACTTGCCGCCATGCACCTTGGTGATGAAATGCTTTATCATCTGTTCGGCGACGTCGATGTCGGCGATCACGCCATCGCGCAGCGGCCGGATCGCCTCGATCGAATCGGGGGTCTTGCCCATCATCAGCTTGGCGTCGTCGCCCACGGCCTTGACCCGCTTGATGCCGTTCAGCGTTTCGACCGCGACGACCGAGGGTTCGTTGAGCACGATGCCGCGCCCGCGCACATAGACCACCGTATTGGCGGTGCCGAGGTCGATGGCCATATCCTGCGACGAAAGCTTGAAGAGACGCGAAAAGATCGACATGCGGTATCCTGTTCAGCGAGCCGCTCCGGGGGCTGGAGCGACACGATTTTCGATCACTTGCCGCGCCGCCAGCCAGCTTCATGTCTCTTGGGCAAAAAAATATGAGGGCAGGCGGGTCGCGGAAGGCGTTCGCTTGGGCTAGTCACTAATCAATGTCAATACGCCGCCTGCCCGAACATCTGGTCAATCGTATCGCTGCCGGTGAAGTGGTGGAAAGGCCCGCCAGCGCGCTCAAGGAAATCGTGGAGAATGCGCTGGACGCCGGGGCGGGCCGGATTGCCATCCGCATCGCTAATGGCGGCCTCGACCGGATCGAGGTGAGCGACGATGGTTGCGGCATGGCGCCAGAGGAGATCGCGCTCGCGCTGGAGCGGCATGCCACCTCCAAACTGCCTGATGATGCGATAGAAAATGTCGCGACGCTGGGGTTCAGGGGGGAAGCGCTGCCGTCGATCGCCAGCGTCGCCCGGCTGGCGATCGACAGCCGCCCCCGTGGCGCGGACGGGTGGAACCGCACGGTCGATAATGGCGTGCTGGCGAGCGAGGGGCCGGCGGCGCTGCCGCCCGGCACCCGCGTCACCGTGGACCAGTTGTTCGGCAAAGTGCCCGCTCGCCGCAAGTTCCTGCGCTCGGCCAAATCGGAATATGCCGCCTGCCTCGATGTCGTGCGGCGGCTCGCCATGGCGCATCCGGCCGTCGCCTTCAGCCTTGAACATGACGGGCGGCGGGTGCTGGGGGTGCAGGCTGGCGAGGCGCGGGAGGATCGGGTGGCGGCGCTCACCGATCGCGCGCTGGCGCAGAATCATGTCATCATTGCTCTGGAGCGAGAGGGCATCGCCCTGTCGGGCGTCGCGTCGCTGCCGACCTATAATCGCGGCGTGGGCGATCACCAATATCTGTTCGTCAATGGCCGCCCGGTGCGCGACCGGCTGCTGATCGGCGCGGTGCGCGGCGCTTATGCCGATCTACTGGCGCGCGACCGGCATCCGGTGGTGGCGCTGTTCCTCGACGTGCCGCCGCTGGAAGTCGACGTCAACGTCCATCCCGCCAAGACCGAGGTGCGGTTTCGCGAGCCGGCGCTGATCCGGGGGATGATCGTGTCGGGCCTGCGCCGCGCGCTCGATGCAGGAGGTTTTCGGGCAGTGCAGCATGCCGATCCCGCCGCGCTTTCGGCCTGGCGGAGCGAGCCGGTTTCGCCGACGCCGATCGGGGCGATGCCGATCTTCGATGCTGTCGGGGTGGGCGGGGACATCCTGGCGGCCAGCCAGTTCGCCGATCGCCGCGCGAGCTTCATGACGCCCCCGCCGCAGGCCCGCGCCGAAGCCGCCGCCGCGCCGCCACCGCTCGCGCAGGACTTTCCGCTCGGCGTCGCGCGCGGGCAGGTGGCGCGCACCTATATCGTCGCGGAGGCGCAGGACGGCCTCGTCATCGTCGACCAGCATGCGGCGCATGAGCGGCTGACGCTGGAGCGGATGCGGCGCGCGATGGAAAGCCAGGATGATGGCGGTCGGGTGGCGTCGCAGGCGCTGCTGCTGCCCGAGGTTGTGGAACTGGACGAACCTGCCTGCGACCGGCTGGAGGCGCGGATCGGGGAGTTGCAGGCGTTCGGCCTCGACCTCGAACGCTTCGGCCCGGCGGCGATGCTGGTGCGCGCCATGCCCGCGATGCTGGGGCAGGCGGACGCGGTGGGGCTGGTCACGGACCTTGCCGACGATCTCGCCGCCTATGACAGCGCGCTGTCGCTGAAGGAACGGCTGGATCTGGTCGCGGCGACCATGGCCTGCCACGGCTCCGTCCGCGCGGGGCGGGTGCTGAGCGTAGCGGAGATGAACGCCTTGCTGCGCGAGATGGAAGTCACGCCGCGATCGGGCCAGTGCAACCACGGCCGCCCGACCTGGGTGAAGCTGGGGCATGGCGATATCGAGAAGCTGTTCGGGCGGAAATAGCGCGGGTTGGGTGGGGGAGGGCGAGCGAGGTCGCTTGACAGGCGTGATTGCTATTTCCGCTATCTACCATTTTTTGCCGTTCGGCGCGCGGCGTGCCGCTCCCGATTGCAGACGCTCGCCAACTATTGCACGCATGTCGCTGAGGAAAGCGGAAAGGGTTGGGCATTGGAACTTGGAGATAATGAAACGGGCCTGCTGGAAGACTGTTACGAGGACTGGCGGGCGTTGTGGGAGATACCGGCGGGTCCGCCGGCCAGAAGCATCGAAGAAAGTGTTGGTTTTCTCGTGCCTCTTATCGAGGGTTGCTACCTAACAACGCTGGAGGTTACTGCATGGGAGCAGGCAAGGGCTGCTACGCCCATGAACCGGGATGATGCTTTGACTGTCGTGAAAAAAAGCGAGAACTACATTCCACCGGCGAATGAAGGCGCGACCTTTTATTTGCTATCCATCACGCCTCAAGGCGAAGCTGCCATCCCGTCGGGGGCGTTCCCGAACGATTGACCCATCCGGTTCTGCTTCGTCCGCTGCCGTGCCCGTAAACGGACAGTCGCCTACCCACCCATGACAGACATACCGCCAGTTTTAAAAAACGCTTGCCGCACACGGCGAGGCATTTTTGAAGCTGGGGCATGGCGATATCGAGAAGCTGTTCGGGCGGAAATAGGCGGGTTGTTCAGCGGCGGGCGCGTCGCAGGAACGGCCAGAGGATATTGATGGCGAGGCCGCCCATCACGAGAAGCGCGGCGGTGAGCTTCCAGGCGGGCATCGCCTCGCCCAGCAGCCATGCCGACGCGCCCATGCCGAACACCGGGACCAGCAGCGCCGTCGGTGTCACCGTGGCGGCGGGATGGCGTGTCAGTAGCCAGCCCCAGGCGGCGTAGGCGAACAGGCTGTTGCCGACCGACTGCCACAACACCGCCGCCCAGGTCGCCGCATCGGCTTGCAGGATGCCCGCTTTCATCGCCGCCGGGCCTTCCAGCAGGAACGATCCCAAAAACAGAGGCGGCACGGCGAACAGGCTGGACCAGACGACATAGGCCAGCATGTTGGTCGCGCCGCTCGTCTTGACGATATGGTTGCCGATCGCCCAGCTGATCGCCGCGAAGAGGACGAGCGTCAGGCCAAGCGGCGTCGTCGTCCCGTCCGAATGGGACAATATGAGGCCGAGGCCGCCGATCGCGAGGAGCAGCGCGACGATCTGAAACGGGCGGACCCGCTCGCCCGAAAAATACATGGCGAGCGCGATGGTGAAGAAAACCTGGCTCTGGATCACCAGCGACGCGAGGCCCGGCGAAATCTGGTCGCGCATGGCGATGTAGAGCAGGCCGAACTGGCCAAAGCCGATGAACAGGCCATAACCGGCGAGCGAACGCCATGCCACGGCGGGACGGCGGAGGAACAGCGCGGCTGGCAGAAAGGCGAAGGTGAAGCGCAGCGTCGCGAACAGCAGCGGCGGCAGATGATCGAGCGCGACCCGGATCACCACGAAATTCGTGCCCCAGATCGCGACCACGGCCAGCGCGAGCAAGGCGTGGCCGGGCGGGAGGGCGGCGGCGCGCGGCGAAGCCGGCCGGGAGGAGGGGCTGTTCATCGGGGCGGCATAGAATTTGCGGGCGGTGGGGACCATAGCCGCTTGGCCATCGTCTGGCCCTTGGCAACTTAGGCGGGCGCGGCCCCGCTATTGCGGGCGGGTGCGCCACATGGTGATCGGGATCATGGTCAGCACGGGTTCGTCATGCTGGTTGAGCAGCGTCACCTTGTTGCGGACGATGCCCATTTCGGGGCGGCTGCGCGAGGGGGTCTTTTCGATGACTTGCGATGAGCCGCGCAGCGTGTCGCCGGGGCGCACGGGGCGCAGCCAGCGCAGCTCGTCCACCCCGATCGCGCCGAGGCTTGCTTCCTGGTGGCCCGGATTTTCCTGAATCGCGGCCACGAACATCTTCATGAACAGGGCCGTGGTATGCCAGCCGCTGGCCGACAGCGTGCCGAAATGGGTTCGGGCCGCCGCCTCGTCGGACAGGTGGAATGGCTGGGCGTCAAATTCGCTGGCGAAGGCGATGCTGTCCTCGCGCGACAGTGTGAGCGGACCGAAGCGGATCGAATCGCCGATGGCGATATCCTCGAAATAGATGGTCTCTTCCGATAGGGGCATGGCCTTTCCTTATGCCCGCCCGGATCGCAGGGCAAGCGGCGCGCGCCTTCGGCCCGGTTGCGGCTCAGTCCAGTTGCGCCGCCATCACCATCCAGGCGGCGCGCTTGGCGTCGCGCGAGAGGCTGGCGAAGGCGCCGCTGGAGGAGGGGAGGTCGATCAGCGTCAGACCCTGCGCCGCGCCGAGCTGGCGACGGCCGTGCAGGGCCGCGGTCTTGCCGTTGAAGGCGACGGCCTTGAGTGCGGGCAGGCGCGCGACGAAGGCGGCGAGATCGCGCAGTTCCGCGCCCCGGATGGCGCTGTCCATGCTGCCGGGGCGATGTGCGCTTTCGATCACGTCCCACAGGCCGACATGGCGGGCCTTGAGCCGCTTGAGCCGCATCGCATAGGGCTGGCCGCGCAAATCCTCGCCCAGCACGTCGCCCATCAGCGCCCAGAAAGCGTTGCCGCGATGGGCATAATATTCGCCCTGCCGGATCGATGCGTCACCCGGCAGGCTGCCGAGGACGAGAAGGCGGGTGTCAGCGTCGACGCTCGGGGGAAAGGCGAACTTCAGGGGCAAGGGCGCGGCGCGATCAGAGTCTGGTTGGAAATGCGCGAAATAGCGCATTCTTTGGAAGGCCGCACCGGCCCGCGCCCCCACCCGACCGCCCAGACATGATATCCTGATGGGCGGCCGGGTGGGGGCGCGGGCCGGTGCGGATGCGCCAAAGGCGCATTTTCCAACAGACTCTCAGACGTTGAAGCGGAACAGCATGATGTCGCCGTCCTGCGTCACATAATCCTTGCCTTCCGACCGCCATTTGCCCGCTTCCTTCGCACCGGCTTCGCCGTCGAACTGGACATAGTCGGCATAGGCCATGGTTTCGGCGCGGATGAAGCCCTTTTCGAAATCGGTGTGGATCGCGCCCGCCGCCTGCGGAGCCTTCGACCCCTTGTGCACGGTCCAGGCGCGCGCTTCCTTTGGCCCCACGGTGAAAAAGGTGATGAGGCCGAGCAGCTCGTAGCCCGCACGGATGATGCGCGCGAGGCCCGCTTCGGCAAGGCCGAGCGCTTCGAGATATTCGCCGCGTTCCTCGACCGGCATGGTCACGAGTTCCGCCTCGATCGCGGCCGACACGATGACGGCTTTCGCCTTTTCCGCCGCCGCTTTTTCGAACACGCGCGCGGAATAGGCATTGCCTTCCGACGCGGCGGCTTCCTCGACATTGCAGATGTAGAGGACGGGCTTGGCGGTCAGCAACTGCGCCTGACCGAACAGCCGGGCTTCTTCCTCGTCGCGCGGCTGGGTGAGGCGGGCGGGCTTGCCGTCGCGCAGCAGGTCGAGCGCCTGCCCCAGCACGGCGGCGGCGGCCTTGGCTTCCTTGTCGCCCTGCGCGCCCTTTTTCAGGAGGTTGGGGACCCGCTTTTCGAGGGATTCGAGGTCGGCGAGCATCAGTTCGGTCTCGACCGTCTCGGCGTCGGCGATCGGATCGACCTTGCCCTCGACATGGGTGATGTCGTCATCCTCGAAGCAGCGCAGGACATGGACGATGGCGTCGGTTTCGCGGATGTTGGCGAGGAACTGGTTGCCCAGCCCTTCGCCCTTCGACGCGCCGCGCACGAGACCGGCGATATCGACGAAGGCGAGCTGGGTTTCGATGATCTTGGCCGACCCGCCGATCTTCGCGATCGTCTGGAGCCGATCGTCCGGCACGGCGACGCGGCCTTCATTGGGTTCGATCGTGCAGAAAGGATAATTCGCCGCCTGCGCCGCCTGCGTTTCGGTCAGCGCGTTGAACAGGGTGGACTTGCCGACATTGGGAAGCCCGACGATACCGCAACGAAAACCCATGAAACTGCCTTTGATGTCTGGAAGGATTGGCCGCGCCGATACCGCTTTCGCCGCCGCTTGGCCAGCCTTGCGACGAAGGGGCCATGGCAGGGTGGGACAAAAGGCCCAGTTGCCCGTTGCGCCGTGATCCCCACATGACGCGCGGGAAGCGAGGAACGATCATGGACGAGTCCGGCGAGAAATATTGGATCGACGAGGCGGGGCGGCGCTGGCCCTGCCGATCGGCGCTGGAAACGGGCGCGCGCGGCCGCTGCCCCCGTTGCGGCGAGGGGCATATCTTCACCGGCTTCCTGACGGTGCGCGATCGATGCGAGGTGTGCGACCTCAGCTATGATTTCGCCGATCCCGCCGATGGACCGGCGGTGTTCGTGCAACTGTTCGCCTGCGTTCCGGGCGTCATCTTCATCGTGATGCTGGAGATCCTGGCGCGGCCCGGCCTGTGGGTGCATATCGCGGTCGGCATTCCGGTGCTGATCCTGACGACCGTGCTGCCGTTGCGCCCGATCAAGGGCTGGCTGGTCGCCGCCCAGTTCACCAACAAGGCGCAGGAAGCTGGCACCGCGCCGCTATGGGCGAAGCTGCACGAGGGCGACCGGGATTAGGGACGCAGCATCAGGGTGATCGACGCGACATGGTTGACGCGGGTGCGCCCGCGCGTCTGGTTGACGACCTGATTGAGATAGCCGATTTCCAGCGTGGACGCGCCCTTGATCCCCAGTTCCGCGCCGACGAAAGTGCGGACCTGATCGAAGCCACCGCGTGCGCCCCAGTCGGTGTCGTTGAGCGCGACGAACCCTTCCACCGAGACCAGCGCGTTGACCGCCTGGCTTCCCGGCTTCAGCGGCTTTTCATAACGCAGCATTTCGCGCAGCCGCCATCCCGTGTCGTCGCCATCGGACCGCCAGCGCTGTTCGAGCCGCGAGCGCGACGACAGCTCGCCGCCCCAGGGCTTGCCCAGTGTCCAGCTAAGCTGCTGAAAGCTGCGTTCCTCGTTGAGGTCGCGTCCGCCCTCTATCGGCACGATGATATGAGCATAGCCCTGATAGACGGTCATGGTGGGCGACAGTTTCCAGCCGAGTGCGCCGCGCAGGATCGTCTGATCGACGCGCGACACGCCGTCGCCGAAGCGCGGCTGCAATTCGGCGAGATAGACGAGCTTGCCCGAGATGCTGCCCACCGCCGTCAGGTTGAGCCAGACCTGCTCGTCCTGCGTGGTGGCCGCGCGGGCGGGGGCGACGGCGGCGGACAGCAGGGCGGCGAGGGTGAGGATGATGCGCATGGGCGCGACCCCTTAACGGCGCTTCATTGCCCGCCCATGTCCGCTTTGTGATGATTGTAGCGCGCTGCCGTGGGCCGCGTTTCCGGGCGTCAGGTGATGACGCTGGGCCTGTCCATGCCCGAATGGCCGCGAATGTCCGCCAGTTCCTGTGCCGCGGCGACGAGCGGCGCGAGCGCATCGCCGGTGGCCATGGCGAGATCGCCGGTCGGCGCGACATAGCGTTCGATATACACGCGCAGGGTCGCCCCCTGCGTGCCCGTGCCCGACAGGCGAAAGACGATGCGCGAGCCATCGTCGAAGATGATCCGCAGCCCCTGATGGCTGCTGACGGACTGATCGGTCGGGTCGGTATAAGCAAAGTCATCCGCGCTCGCGATCGTGCCGCCGCTGGTCGCCAGCCCCGGCAGCGAGGCGAGCCTGCCGCCGAGCGCGGCCATCAGTGCGTCCGCCCGCTCGCTCGCGATCGCCTCATAATCGTGCCGGGCATAATAGTTGCGGCCATAGAGCGCCCAGTGATCGGCCATGACCGCCGCGACGCTTTGCTGGCGGACGGCAAGGATGTTGAGCCACAGCAGCACCGCCCAGATGCCGTCTTTCTCCCGCACATGATCCGATCCGGTTCCCGCGCTTTCCTCGCCGCAGATCGTGGCCATGCCGGCATCGAGCAGATTGCCGAAATATTTCCAGCCGGTCGGCGTTTCATACAGGGGGATGCCGAGCCGTTGCGCCACCCGGTCGGCCGCGCCGCTGGTCGGCATAGACCGGGCGATGCCTTTCAGTCCGGCCGCATAGCCGGGCGCGAGATGAGCGTTCGCGGCGAGCACCGCCAGCGAATCGGATGGCGTGACATAACAGTGCCGTCCGATAATCAGGTTGCGGTCGCCATCGCCGTCCGACGCCGCGCCGAAATCCGGCGCGTCCGGCCCGGTCATCCGCGCATAGAGGTCCGCCGCATGGACCAGATTGGGATCGGGATGATGCCCGCCGAAATCGGGCAGCGGGACTCCGTTCCTCACCGTGCCGGCGGGCGCGCCCAGCCGCTTTTCGAAAATCTCGGTTGCATAGGGGCCGGTGACGGCGCTCATCGCGTCGAAGGCGAAGGTGAAGCCGCCAGCGATCATGGCGCGGATCGCCGGGAAATCGAACAGGCTGTCCATCAGCTCCGCATAGGCGGCGACCGGATCGACCACCTCGACCGTCATCGCGCCGATCAGGCTGGTGCCAATCGCGTCGAGATCGACATCGTCCGCCGTCGCGATCCGGTACTGCGTGATCTCCAGCGTGCGGGCGAAAATGGCGTCGGTCACTTTTTCGGGCGCGGGGCCGCCATTGGCGACATTATATTTGATGCCGAAATCCTCGTCGGGACCGCCCGGGTTATGGCTCGCCGACAGGATCAGGCCGCCAAACGCGCTCGATGACCGGATCAGGTGCGACGCCGCGGGCGTGGAGAGGATGCCGCCCCGACCCACGATCACCCGGCCAAAGCCGTTCGCGGCGGCCATCCGCAGCACCGTCTGGATCACCTCGCGATTGAGGAACCGCCCGTCGCCGCCGACCACCAGCGTCTCTCCCGCAAAGCCTTCGAGACTGTCGAACACCGACTGGACAAAATTTTCAGCATAATGGGGCTGTTGAAAGACGCGGACTTTCTTGCGCAAGCCGGATGTGCCGGGCTTTTGATCGGTGAAGGGTTCGGTCGAGATCGTCTGAAACACTGGCATCCCCATGAAAGGCGCTCGAAGATCGCGGGTAGGCGCAATCGATGCTTATGGCCCTGGCGGCTTGATTATGGCACGCGGCGGTGGTTTGGAAGGGCTTCAATGAAGGAAGGTTTCACCATGTCCCCCATTCCCTGGGATCAGCCCGCGACGCTCATCGACCTGGACGGCAAGGCGCCGCTGATCGGGACCGTGCGCGATTGCGCCACGCATTTCGCGATGTTCAAACCCTTTGCCAAGGCGCAGGCGCGGGTACTGCTGACCCAGCCGGTGCATCGCGAGGGACGCAAGACGCGCACCTGGATATTGGAGCCGGACGAGATCGAGCAACTGGCGCACCGGCTGCGCAACGAAGCAAACTGACGGTTCAGGTTATTGCGCGGTTTCCGAGTCATCGGATGATTCTATCCGATTAGAAACCGCTTAGTCGGCCAGCCGCAGCGCCACCTCGTTCATGAAGCGGGCGTCGTCTCCGGCGGCGAGCCAGGGCGCTTCCGCGCCGATCGCGCCCAGCATGTCGGACAGGGCGTCGATCTCGCTCTTGTGATAATTGCCGAGCACATAGCCATGGACGCGGTCCTTGTGCCCCGGATGGCCGATGCCGATCCGCACCCGGCGGAAATCCGGCCCGATATGCGCGTCGGTGGAACGCAGGCCGTTATGCCCGGCATTGCCGCCGCCGCGCTTCACCTTGACCCGCATCGGCGCGAGGTCGAGTTCGTCGTGAAAGACGGTGACGTCCTGCGGCGCGAGTTTGTAGAAATCCATCGCCGCGCGGATCGCCCGGCCGCTTTCGTTCATGAAGGTGGCGGGTTTCAGCAGGATGATCTTGTCGGCGCCGATCCGCCCTTCCTGCACCCAGCCCTGAAACTGTTTTTTCGCGGGGGAAAAGCGATGGAGGTCGGCGATCACATCCGCCGCCATGAAGCCGACATTATGCCGGTGCATCGCATAGTTGGGACCGGGATTGCCCAGGCCTGCCCAAATCTGCATCGCTGCCATTCCCCAAAAGAAAATCCCGCCCGCCGGTTAGGCGGACGGGATCGGAATTTCCAGCCCTGCGGCTGACGCCGGAGAGGCTTATTCGGCCTCGGCGGTGGCTTCGGCTTCGCCCTCGGCGCTCTTGAGAGCCGATGGGGCCACGACCGTGGCGATGCTGAAATCGGTGTCGGCATGCAGTGCCTTGCTGCCCTTGGGCAATTTCACGGCGCTGATGTGCAGCGATTCGCCGACTTCCAGTCCGGTCAGATCGACCACGACTTCTTCGGGGATGTTCGCGGCATCGACGATCAGTTCGATGTCATGGGCCACGATGTTGAGCACGCCGCCCTTCTTCAGGCCCGGCGAGGCGTCTTCGTTGGCGAAGCGCACCGGCACATGGACATGAACGGTGGCATGTTCGGACACGCGCAGGAAGTCTGCGTGGAGCGGGCGGTCGGATACGGGGTGGAACGCCACATCCTTGGCGAGCGTGCGGATGGACTTGCCGCCGACTTCGACCATGATGACCGAATTGAAGAAGTGGCCGGTGCCGAGCTGCTTGTTGAGGAGCTTTTCCTCGACGTGGATCGACTGGGGTTCTTCGTTCATTCCATAGATGACGGCGGGTACGCGGCCCTCACGGCGGAGGGCGCGGGAGGCTCCCTTGCCTGCCCGATCGCGTGCCTCGGCCGACAGCGTAAGCTGCTCGCTCATTGCGTGTCTCCAAAAGCTTGGTTGATATAATCTTCCGCCACGCCTCCAGGGATGACCATAGCGGAAGGCGGCCCTTTAGCAGAAAAGGGCGTAAAGGCAAGCGGCGTGCCCGCCCACGGGACTTATTGAACGCGCGTGACCTTGAAGCCTTTCGCTTCGAGCAACGCGATCAGGTTGTTCCTGCCCGTCAGATGCCCTGCGCCCACGGCGATGAAGGGCTTGCCTTTCATCGGCTCGATCGCCTTGATCCAGTCGCGGTTGCGCGCGATCAGCACCGCATCTTCGACCTGCGGGTCGGGCTGCTCGCCAATCTCGTCCTCCCGGTCGATCGCGGCCATGTCGCCCTTCGCCCAGGCGTTGAGGATGCGCTCATAGAGCGCCTTCATCCCCTTCGCCTCGTGCACGGTCTGGACGAGCAGCCGCCGCTGCGCCGCTTCGGGCAAGCTGTCGAAGGCGCCGAATTGCCGCTCGACGGTTTCCAGCCCGCCGATCGGCCGCCCTTTGAAGGCGGGGATCAGCGCCTGTTCGACGCCATCGTCCTGGTAGACGTGCAGCGCCTGCTGCGTCGCGGCCGACAGCAGCATCGCCGCCGCCCAGCTTTCATAGCCCGACAGATATTGGCTGTTCGCGCCGCCGTCGCGCATCGTCTTTTCGAGCGCGGCCTTCTCGCCTGTCGGCACCCGCGCCTCCAGCGGCGGCAGGCCCGCGCTGCGCCCCATCTTTTCGAACAGGCCGAGCGTCTTGGTGGGATTTTGGATATCCGCCGCCTCCAGCACCAGCCGGTCGGCCTCGCCCATCGCCTGTCGCAGCGCGGGGGTTTGCCACGCCAGCCCCTTGGGCAGCACATGGATGGTGCCGAACAGCCAGCCGTCGAGCGCGCCGCGCTGTACGCGCCAGAGCGCCGGGCCGGATTGCGGCGCGGCGGCGGGCGGTTCGCGGTCGCAGGCCGTGACCAGCGTCAGCGAGAGGAGGGCCAGCAGCCGGAATATCGCTTGCATCGCCTTATTCCCCGACCCGAGTGGATGGCACGCCCAGCGCTCTCAACTGGTCCTGCACGCTGCCCGCACCCGCCAGATGCCCCGCGCCGACCGCGACGAACACGGTCCCCGGACGATCCAGCCGCGCCTTGATCCATTTCGCCCAATTGGCGTTGCGGCCGATCAGCAGCAGTTGCGCTAGCTCGGGTGTCGCTTCCAGCGAGTCGTTCATCTCCTTGGCCAGCTTGTCCGGCTCGCCGCGCTGCCAGTGCCGGACCAGCGAGGCGAACTGGCCCTCCATATCGGTCAGGCCATCGACCGTGCTCGTGAGAAACGCCACCTGCTGCTTCATCGGCAGGGTCGCGAAAAAGTCGAGCTGCTGCTCCACCGTCTCCAGCGGTTCGATCCGCTTGCCCTGCGCGCGGGCGCTCGCCATCAGCGTCTTTTCCGCGCCCAGTTCCGCCTTATAACCCAGCCGGTCGAGCGGGGCGACCGACAGCGCCATGCCCGCCATCCATGGGTTGAAGCCCTCGAACGCCTGCCATGGCAAGCCGTTGGCCGCCATCGCCGCCTGATATTGGGCGCGCGCCGGTGGCTCCAGCCGGTCCGACAGCTTGACCCCGTCATGCGCCAGCGCCTTGCCCGCCATGACACTGGCGAGCGCGCCCGGATTGTCCGGCTCGACAATCTCGACTACCAGCTCGTCCGAACGGTCGAAGGCGCGCTTTATGCCGCCGTCGAACCAGTGGATATCGGGCTTGAGCACATGGACGGTGCCGAACAGATAGATGGTCGTGTCCGCATCCTTCACCTCCCACAGCGCGGGGCCGGTCTGAACGGCGGCGGGGGGAGGCGCGGGCGCGACCGCGGGGCGTTCCTGCGTGCATCCGCCCAGAAACAACAGACCGGCGGCGAGCAGGCGGGAAAGGGGCGAGGTCATGTCGGCGAGCATCCATCCCGTGAAATCGGTTCCGACCTTGCGGGGGGCGGGCGCGCAGGGCAAGGGGCTTAACCCTAAAAAGCGGCGGCTTTTCCTTGACCCTTCGTTTCGCCTGCGCCAGAGCCGCGCGACGATAAAACCGCCAATTCCAAGGGACGAACCGTGGCCGAGGGCACCCCGCTTTCCTTTCAGGACCTGATCCTGACCCTGCACGCCTATTGGGGGCGGCATGGCTGCGTCATCCTGCAACCGCTCGACATGGAAGTGGGCGCGGGCACCTTTCATCCCGCGACGACGCTGCGCAGCCTGGGACCCAAGCCGTGGAACGCCGCCTATGTGCAGCCGAGCCGCCGCCCGACCGATGGCCGCTATGGGGAAAATCCCAACCGGCTCCAGCATTATTACCAGTATCAGGTCATCATGAAGCCTTCGCCCGCAAACCTTCAGGACCTGTATCTGGGGTCGCTGGAGGCGATCGGCATCGATCCGCTGGTGCATGACATCCGGTTCGTCGAGGATGACTGGGAAAGCCCGACACTGGGCGCCTGGGGGCTGGGCTGGGAAGTGTGGTGCGACGGCATGGAAGTCAGCCAGTTCACCTACTTTCAGCAGATGGGCGGCTTCGATTGCAAGCCGGTCGCGGGAGAGCTGACTTACGGGCTTGAGCGGCTGGCCATGTATATTCAGGGCGTCGACAGCGTCTACGACCTCAAGTTCAACGATGCCGGCGTCACCTATGGCGAGGTGTTTCTCGAAAACGAGAAACAGATGTCGAAATGGAATTTCGAGGTCGCCGACACCGATAAGCTGTTCCGCTGGTTCAAGGATTGTCAGGCCGAATGGCGGCAGTGCATCGACGCGGGCGTGCCGCTCGCCGCGTTCGAACAGGCGATCAAGGCGTCGCATACTTTCAATCTGTTGCAGGCGCGCGGCGTGATTTCGGTGCAGGAACGCGCCAGCTATATGGGGCAGGTGCGCGACATGGCGAAGGGCAGCTGCGAAGCGTGGATGCAGACCAACGGGTGGGCCGCGTGATGCGCGATTTCCTGCTCGAAATCCGTTGCGAGGAAATTCCCGCGCGCATGCAGTTGAAGGCGGCGGACGATCTGGCGCGGCTGTTCACCGAGGAACTGGCGAAGGCCGGGCTTCCGGTCGCGGCGATCGAGACGTTCGTGACGCCCCGCAGGCTGGCGCTGATCGCGCGTGACCTGCCGCTGGAAACCGCCGCTGTCAGCGAGGAATTTAAAGGCCCGCGCAGCAGCGCGGCGCCACAGGCGCTCGAAGGCTTCCTGCGCAAGACCGGGCTGACGCAGGACCAGCTTGAGGACCGCGATGGCGTGTGGTTCGGCACGGTCAGCAAGCCCGGCCGCGCCACCGCAGAGGTGCTGGCGCTTGCCGTGCCCGCGATCATCCGCGCCTTTCCCTGGCCCAAATCGATGCGTTGGGGCGCCGCGAGCCAGACCACCGAAAGCCTGCGCTGGGTCCGCCCGTTGCAGGGGATCGTCGCGATTCTGGGCGATGCGCTGGTGGATATCGAGATTGAGGGCGTGCGTTCGGGCTTTGCGACGCTGGGGCATCGCTTTCATCATCCGCACGAAATTACGATCGGCGGCGCGAACGACTATGCCGAAAAGCTGCGCGCCTGCCATGTGATCGTGAGCCATCAGGAGCGGCAGGCGATCATCGCGGCAAAGGCGGCTGAGGCGGCGGCTGCGCATGGCTACAGCGTGATCGAGGACAAGGGCCTGATCGCGGAGAATGCGGGGCTGACCGAATGGCCGGTGCCGCTGCTGGGCGATTTCGACGCGGCTTTTCTTGAGGTGCCGCCTGAGGTTATCCAGCTAACCCTGCGGATCAACCAGAAATATTTCGTGCTACGGGATGCGGCGGGCAAGCTGGCTCCCGCCTTCATCTGCACCGCCAATATCGACGCGAAGGATGGTGGTGCGGCGATTATCGCCGGCAATCGCAAGGTGCTGGCCGCGCGGCTGAGCGATGCGCGCTTCTTCTGGGAACAGGACCGCAAGACGCGGCTGGAAGAGCATGCGAGGAAGCTGGAGCGGATCACGTTCCACGAGAAGCTGGGCACCGTCGCCGATAAGGTGGAGCGGGTGGCCAAGCTGGCCGAGTGGCTGGCGAGCGAAGGGATTGTCCCGAACTGCGATCCGGTTTTGGCGCGGCAGGCGGCTGAGCTGTGCAAGGCTGATCTTGTCACCGAGATGGTCGGCGAATTCCCGGAATTGCAGGGGGTTATGGGCGGCTATTACGCCCGCGCCGAGGGCCTGCCCGATGCGGTCGCCGACGCCATTCGCGATCATTACAAGCCGGTCGGGCAGGGCGACGACGTGCCGACCGCGCCGGTGACGGTTGCGGTGAGTTTGGCGGATAAGCTGGATACGTTAGCTTGCTTCTTCTGGGCGAAGATGCCGCCGACCGGTTCGAAAGATCCGTTCGCACTTCGCCGCGCTGCTTTAGCAACAAGTCTCTTGATTATCGGCAACTGCCTTAAATTGAAGCTTGGTCGTGCCTTGAGCGTAGCGGAAATGTCGATCATCGTGCAACAGATGGCTCCAAATGCCGAATATTTAAGCGCTCTAGAAAATCGATATGCCGGCTTTGCAGAAGATCAAATTATTTCGATTTTCTATCGAGAAATAAAGGCATCTGGGCGTGAGGAACAACCAGATGCAAATTATCAATGCGTCCAAGACCTTCTCGACTTCTTCGCCGACCGCCTCAAGGTCCAGCAGAAGGAAGCTGGCGTTCGTCACGACCTGATCGATGCGGTGTTCGCGCTCGGGGGCGAGGATGATCTCGTTCGCCTGCTTGCGCGGGTGAAGGCGCTGCAATCGTTCGTCGCGACCGATGATGGCGTGAACCTGCTCGCCGGGTACAAGCGGGCGGCGAATATTCTCAAGAAAGAAGCGCCTGTTTCGGAAACCACGCCGCTGTCCTACACCCCGGAACCCGCCGAAGCCGCGCTGATCGCCGCGCTCGACGGGGCCGAGCCGCTGGCGCGTGAGGCGGTGATGGCGGAGGATTTCGCGGGGGCGATGGCCGCGCTCGCGTCGCTGCGCCAGCCTATCGACGCCTTTTTTGAATCCGTCACGGTCAATGATGCGGACTCCGACAAGCGATCGGCGCGTCTGGCGCTGCTTGCGCGGGTGCGGGACGCGGTTCATGCTGTGGCCGACTTTTCGAAAATTGCAGGCTGACGGAGCCAAAGCGAGATTGCCAGAATGAGACGCCCCGCCACCGCCAACTGAAGTCTTTGTTGCAGCGCACAACTATACTATGGCTCTGCCGCAGGGAGATCGCCCACCGATGAAGACGATGGAAGAGACCAGCATGACCGATACCGACACCCGCTATGTCTACCGTTTCGGCGGCGGCGTCGATGATGGCGGCAAGGGAAATAAGAACCTGCTGGGCGGCAAGGGGGCGAACCTCGACGGCATGGCGTCGATCGGCCTGCCGGTGCCGCCGGGTTTCACCATCACCACCGAAATGTGCACCCGCTATTATGAGGATGGCGGCGTCTATCCCGACAGCCTGATGGCGCAGGTTGCAGGCGGCATCGCCCATATCGAGGGCGTGACCGGCAAGCGCTTCGGCGACGCATCCGACCCGCTGCTCGTCTCGGTCCGTTCGGGCGCGCGCATATCGATGCCCGGCATGATGGACACGGTGCTGAACCTCGGCCTCAACGACACCACGGTGCAGGGTCTCGCCTCGGCGAGCGGTGACGAGCGGTTCGCGTGGGACAGCTATCGCCGCTTCATCCAGATGTATTCGGACGTCGTGCTCGAACTCGATCATGGCGCGTTTGAAGAGGCGCTGGAAATCGCCAAGGAGGACCAGAATTACAGCCTCGACACCGAGATGACCGCCGACGACTGGAAGGCGCTGGTCGAGGAATATAAGGGCCTTGTTTCAAAGCTGTGGGGCAAGGAGTTCCCGCAGGATGTTAACGACCAGCTATGGGGCGCGATCAACGCCGTCTTTGGGTCGTGGCAGGCCGACCGGGCGAAGGTCTATCGCCGCCTCAATTCGATCCCGCATGACTGGGGCACCGCCGTCAACGTGCAGGCGATGGTGTTCGGCAATATGGGCGAGACATCGGCCACCGGCGTCGCCTTCACCCGCGATCCGGCGACGGGCGAAAATGCCTATTATGGCGAATATCTCATCAACGCGCAGGGCGAGGATGTCGTCGCCGGCATCCGCACGCCGCAATATCTGACCAAGGCCGCGCGCGAGCGGGCCGGGGCCAAGCCGCTCAGCATGGAAGAGGCGCTGCCGGAAACCTATGGCGAGCTGGCCGGTGTTTTCCAGATTCTCGAACGCCATTATCGCGACATGCAGGATATCGAGTTCACGGTGCAGCAGGGCAAGCTGTGGATGCTCCAGACCCGATCGGGCAAGCGCACGGCGAAGGCCGCGCTCAAGATGGCGGTCGATATGGCGGCCGAGGGGCTGATTACCGAAGAAGAGGCGGTGGCCCGCGTCGATCCATCCGCGCTCGACCAGTTGCTGCATCCGACGCTCGATCCGTCGGCGCCGCGCGATGTGCTGACCAAGGGGCTGCCCGCCTCGCCGGGTGCGGCGTCCGGCGCGATCGTGTTCGATGCCGATACGGCCGAGCGGCATAATGAACTGGGCGAGGCGGTGATCCTCGTCCGCGTGGAAACGTCGCCTGAAGATATTCACGGTATGCATGCGGCCAAGGGCATTCTGACGGCGCGCGGCGGCATGACCAGCCACGCCGCCGTCGTGGCGCGCGGCATGGGCCGCCCCTGCGTGTCGGGCGCGGGCAGCCTGTCGATCGACAATAGCGCGAAGATTTTGCGGATCGGCGACCGGACGCTCAAGGAAGGCGACATCCTGACTATCGACGGATCGACCGGCGAGGTGATGGCGGGCGCGGTGCCGACGGTGCAGCCCGAATTGGCGGGCGATTTCGGCATATTGATGGTGTGGGCCGATAAGGTCCGCCGGTTGAAGGTGCGCGCCAATGCGGAAACACCGCAGGACTGCAAGGTCGCGCGCGAGTTCGGCGCGGAGGGTGTTGGCCTGTGCCGGACCGAACATATGTTCTTCGACGCGGCGCGCATCACGGCGGTGCGCGAGATGATCCTGGCCGACAGCGAGAAGGGGCGGCGGGTCGCGCTCGACAAGCTGTTGCCGGAACAGCGCGACGATTTCGCGCAGATTTTCATGGTGATGGCGGGCCTGCCCGTGACCATCCGCCTGCTCGATCCGCCGCTGCATGAATTCCTGCCGCATGGCGAGGCGGAGTTCGAGGAGGTGGCGAAGGCCGCAGGCGTTTCGGTCGACGTGCTGAAGCGCCGGGCGTCGGAACTGCACGAGTTCAATCCGATGCTCGGGCATCGCGGCTGCCGCCTGGGCGTGACCTATCCCGAAATCTACGAGATGCAGGCGCGCGCGATCTTCGAAGCGGCGCTGATCGTCAAGCAGCGTAGCGGCGAAGCGCCGATCCCCGAAGTGATGATCCCGCTGGTCGCCACGGCCAAGGAACTGCAACTGATGAAGGCGATCGTCGATCGCGTCGCTGCCGAAGTGTTCGCGGAACAGGGCGCCAGCGTCGAATATCTGGTCGGCACGATGATCGAGCTGCCGCGCGCCGCGCTCAAGGCTGGCGAGATCGCGGAGGCGGGCGAGTTCTTCTCGTTCGGCACCAACGATCTGACGCAGACGACGATCGGCATCAGCCGCGACGATGCGGGCCGTTTCCTGACGCAATATGTCGACAAGGGCATTTTCGCGCGCGACCCGTTCGTGAGCATCGATGTCGAAGGCGTCGGCGAACTGATCGAGATCGCGGCGGAACGGGGCCGGGCCACGCGCCCCGATATCAAGCTCGGCATTTGCGGCGAGCATGGCGGCGATCCGGCCTCCATCGCGTTCTGCGAGGCGACGGGTCTCGATTATGTGTCGGCATCGCCTTACCGCGTACCGATCGCGCGACTGGCGGCGGCGCAGGCGGCGCTTGCCCGCAAAGGCTGACGGAGCGGGGCGGCCGATGCGCCGCCCCGTTACCCCCTACCGGACGGTCCGGCGGCCCTGATAATCGGCGGCATGTTCGTCGGCACGGCCATCCGCAAGCATCTGCGCCTGGCGCGTCCACTCGTCCCGTGCGATCAGGCCCGGACGATGGCCAAGCCGCGCTTCGAGCGTTGCCTGCTGCTCCTCGTTCAAAGCCGCGATCTGACCATAGCGGTGATAGCCCGCCTCGTTCAGCGCAATTTCCTCCGCGGACGAAATCGTGTGAATCCGTGTCAGATCATCGCGGCCATGCACTGCCCCGGCAACCGCCGTCGCCGTACCGGGGCCGATTGGTCCACTACGCTGTTCCAGTTCCGCGATCCGGCGGTTGGCCGCCTCGATCCGGGCGTCCCGATCGCTGATCGTATGGCGATGCGCCGCCTGTTCATCGCGCCACAACCGCTTCAATCGCCCGCGACCGCTCAACATCAGGCCCAGCACAAGGCCGATGAGCAGCATGATGAGCAGCAAGACGATATCGTTCATCGTGAAGGTCATGAGGATATCCTTTCGCCCTCAGAAACGATCCGCAGCGGGCAAAGGTTGCCGGGCGTCATCCGTGTGGAAAGCGCAGGGTAAAAAAGGCGAAAAAGGGGGTTGCCAGAACAGCAGCCCCCGTCTATCCGCGCCACTCCACTGCACCCATAGCTCAGCTGGATAGAGCATCAGACTACGAATCTGAGGGTCGGGCGTTCGAATCGCTCTGGGTGCACCATTTTCCCCACTCCATCCTTTGAGGCTTGTAAAAGCCTGAAACGTGAAGAGGTTAGGGGCGTTCTAAACGCCGTGTCGAAACTGGCGAGCGGACGACCGCAATTGTCGAATTTTTCCGCCAGTTCGATCTTGCGAGACTCGGCTTCGCCGATGCGTTTTTCATACGCGGCTATCAGCGTCGCGTTTTCGGTTTCAATCACGCGATCCACGAGCTTCTTGATCTCGTTCTCTACCTCGCGGATTTCAGGGGTAATCGTCTTCTTGCGTTCCGATGCGCGGGTTGATTGCTGGTTCCACAAAGTACGCAAAGCTTGATGCACCATGGCGAACAAGGTTGACGATGGCTGCATGGACTCGAGCAGTTCAGCGAACTCGCCTTCGATCTTCGCGCGGGGGATAGCGCGGCCATAGGCTTCGCATGTTTCTTCCCGGCAATGATAATAGGCATAGTGTTTGTGACTGCCCTTCGCCCAATAGCTGGTGAGGCGCGTCTGGCAGCAGCCGCACACGACGTAACCCCTCAACGCAAAATCCTCGCTATTGTCTTTACGGACCATGCCACGGCTGTTGCCAGCAAGGCGGTGCTGGATGCGCTGGAACGTCTCGAAGCTGATGAGCGCCGGGTGATGGCCGCGACGTAAGGACACATCCTATTTGGGCACTTGCACATATCCGGCATAGAGCGGATTGGTCAGGATGTTGTTGGCAACCTGATCACCTACCTTCCCGGCGCGATCACGCGGGAAATAAGAGCATTCGCCAAGGAAGCGGGCGACATCGGCCTGCGTCGTCAGATGGCCGCTGGCATAGGCAAGTCGGCGCTGGGCAAGTGGGTGTCGCAGTATCGGCCATCTGACCTGATGGCAGCGCCGCAGTCAGATCTGGCGCGTGAGAATGAACGCCTTCGCCTTGAGAACCGTGTACTCCGAGAGGAGAGGGAAGTGCTAAAAAAGGCCATGCAGTTCTTCGCAAGCCAAAGGCCCGGAAGTTCGCTTTTGTGCATAGCTGGCGGCATCGGTGGCCCGTTGAACTGCTCTGCCGTGTCATGCTTGTCAGCGAGCGCGGCTATCGTTCCTGGCGCTCGCGCGCGATCAGCAGGCGGGAGCGGACGGATATGAAAGTGCTGGCCCATATCAGGGAACAGTACAGCTCAGCCTCGGCAGCTATGGTCGTCCTAGGCTGACCATGGAACTCAAAGAGGTTGGGCTCGACGTTGGCGAGCGCCGGGTCGGGCGGCTGATGACCCGAAGGGCGGCGGAGCCAACATCAACGGGATCAAGCCGGTCCGCACGCGCAAGCACGAGGTGACGACAGGCAGCCACCATCGCCTAGGGGTCGCAGCGAACTGGCTGGATGGCAATTTTGCCGCCGATGCGGCCAGCCGTAATGGACGGGTGACATCACCTATATCTGGACGTCAGAGGGATGGCTCTAGCCTCGCCGTCATCCTTGACCTCATAATCATCCATCAGGCGCATCAATCGTTACGCATGAGATCCAAGACGGCGTTTATATCCGGCCTGTCACCGGTATATTGGCGCCGGTTATGGCCGAAGCTTCGCTTGATAGCAAAAAGCCGATAACCTGGGCAAGCTCGCGGGGAGCGACCCATTTCGCCGCATCGCTTTCCCCCATATCCGCCCGATTGGCGGGAGTGTCGATGATCGAGGGAAGGACGGCGTTGACCCGCACACCCTTGTCCTTGAGTTCCTCCGCGAGCGCTTCGGTCAGGCGTGCGACGCCGGATTTGCTCGCCGTGTAGGCGCCCATGCCCGCGCCAGCCTTCAATGTCGCCGCCGCGCCGACATTGACGATCGCGCCTTTGGCGAGGACGAGCGCAGCAAGGAGAGACCGGCTCATATGCAGGGCGGTCATCACATTGATCTTGTGCAGAAATTCCCAACTGTCGGGATTGCCATCCGCAATGGTTTCCCACCGAAAGCCGCCGGCGATGTTGACGAGGCCATCGACCTGTCCTTTCGCAAGGATTTTCCCGGCGGCGCTGTTCGCGCCCTCCGCGGTGGTCAGATCGACGGAACTGATGAATGTCCCCGCAAAATCACCGGCCTGTTCGGCAAGATCGACTCCGGTCACGTCATGGCCTTGTCCGATCAGGAACTGTGCAACGGCATTGCCGAGCACGCCGGCTGCTCCGGTCACTACGATATGGCTCATGAATAATCTCCTGGAGCATTTTCGAGGCAGATCGAATTATCTGCCGGCTCGGAAAATGCGAAAAAACAACAGACGAATATAGAATGATTTTGGCGTCCCTATGGACTAACCGTCCGCGAGTTCGGCCTGACGCCATGCCAGCGCGAAAAGCTCCGGCAGCACCGCGACCCGCTCCGTCGCCTGCGCATTTGCCGCAGTCCCCCGCAAGACCCTGCCTTTAATGCCGTGGAAGATCGCTGCCAGGCGGAAAAAATTGAATGCCATGTAGAAGCCGTAGTTCGGCATGGTTTCGCGCCCGGTTCGGGCGCAATAGGCCGCGACATATTCTTCTTCGGTCGGGATACCCAGGGCAGCGATGTCGGCGCCGCCAAGACCCGCCACGATGTAGGGCGGCATCCGGTACATCATGGCGTTGTAGGCGAAGTCCGCGCCGGCATGGCCCAGCGTCGACAATTCCCAGTCCAGTACCGCCAGAACCTTTGGCTCGGTGGGGTGGAAGATCATGTTATCGATCCGGAAATCGCCATGGATCACGCTGGTCTCGTCATCATCGGCCGGCATATTCTCGCGGAGCCAGACGATGAGCCGGTCCATGTTCGGATCGCGCCCGGCGTCGGTATCGTCCTCATATTGCTTCGACCAGCGGCCGATCTGCCGATCGAAATAATTGCCCGCGCGGCCATAATCACCCAGACCGACGGCATTATAATCGACCGAGTGCAGCTGCGCCATGGCGCCATTCATCGCATCGAAGATCGCCGCCCGCTCCGCCTTGTCCACGCCGGGGATGGTTGCGTCCCAGAAAATGCGGCCTTCCACCATGTCCATGACATAGAACCAGGTGCCGATGACGCTGTCGTCGGTGCAGACCGCGTGGACATGGGCGACGGGGTAGACGGCCCTGGCGAGGCCGATCAGCACTTTCGCCTCGCGCTCCACCGCATGCGCGCCCTTGAGCAACTGTCCGGGCGGTTTGCGGCGCAGCACATAGGCTCGGGTCGGGGTCAGCAGCTTGTAGGTCGGGTTGGACTGGCCGCCGCGAAACTGCTCGACCTGCATCGGTCCTGTGAAGCCCGGCACGTTCGCCGTCATCCAGCGTGCAAGCGCCGCCTCGTCGAACGCATAACCTTCGCGAACGGCGGTCGTGCCAAGATTTTCGTCGCTTGCGGTCATGCGCCCTGTGCCTTGAGGAAGTCGCGCTTGATCTTCTTGGCGAGCGACCATTTATGCACTTCGGTCGGCCCGTCATAGATGCGGAACGCCCGGATTTCGCGGAACACCTGTTCGACGATGGTGTCGCCGGACACGCCCGTGCCGCCCATGACCTGCACGCAGCGGTCGGCGACGCGCATCAGCGCTTCGGACACGGCGACCTTGGCCATCGAACTTTCCGCGGTGCCGAGCGACCCGCCGTCGAGCACGTCGGCACACCAGTCGATCATCAGTTCGGCCTGTTGCAGGTCGATCAGATTTTCCGCCAGCATGAAGCCGACGCCTTCATGGTCGACAAGCAGCTTTCCGAAAGCTTCCCGCTTGCAGGCATAGGCGGTCGCGATCTCGTGCGCCCGCGTCGCGGCACCGTGCCAGCGCATGCAGTGGGAAAGCCGGGCGGGGCTGAGGCGGACCTGCGCATATTTGAACCCTTCGCCACTGGCGCCGAGCATCTGGTCTGCGGGCACGCGCAGATTGTCGATGGTGACGACGGCGTGGCCGCCGGGCATGGAACTGTCGATCGTGTCGAGCAACCGTTCGATGCGAATGGCGGGGTCGGGCAGATCGACCAGAAACAGGCAGGCGCCCTCCTGCGCCTTGGCCATGATGATACCGACTTTCGCGCCCTGCGCGCCGGTGATGAAAGCCTTGCGTCCGTTGATGACCCAGTGATTGCCATCAGGATGGCACAGGGTCTGCATCATGGACGGATCGGCCCCTGCGCCGCCTTCGGCAGCCGGTTCGGTCATGAAGAAGGCGGATCGGGCCTCCCCCGATACCAGCGGGGCGAGAAAGCGCGCCTTCTGTTCCGGCGTCCCGACCTTGCCCAGCAGATACATATTGCCCTCGTCGGGCGCCATCGTATTGACCGCGACCGGGCCAAGCGGGGACAATCCCGACCGCTTGAGAATGATGGCGGTCTCGCGCTGGGTGAGGTGGGAGCCATCGTCGAGAATATGCGGGGTCATGACGCCTGCCGCCCGCGCTTTTGTCCGCAGTTCGGCGACCAGATCCTCGGGCGGTCCATGACCATGGACTTCGATACGCGGGTCCTTTTCATAAGGCGCCACGATGTCGCGGACGAAGGCCTCGACGCGATCCGCTATGGCGATTGCGCGATCAGTCATTTCATTATTCCCTGTTTTTCAAAGCGTACTGACCAGATGGCCACCGTCCACCTCGATCACCGATCCGGTCATATAGGCGGAGAGATCGGATGCGAGCAGCAGCAGCGGTCCTTCCAGATCGTCGAGTTGCCCCAGGCGGCGCTGCGACCGCCAATGGGGTGGCGCTGTCGGTCACCAATGGCATCATCAGCTATGCGCCGGGATCGCGCTATCAGTCGCTGGGCGCCGGACAAACCGTCACCGACGGTTTCAGCTACACGGTGTCGGACGGGTCGGGCATCCAGTCGAGCGCCGAAGTCACGCTGGTCGTGACGGGCGCAAATGATGCGCCGACGACGCTGTCGCTGACGGGCGGAAGCGTCGATGAAAATGCGGCGAACGGGACTGTGGTCGGCCAACTCGGCGCGCAGGACGTCGATACCGGGGATGTCCTGACATATAGCCTCACCAACAATGCCGGAGGTCGCTTTACCGTCGATAGCGCGACGGGCCAGATCAAGGTCGCCAACGGGACGCTGCTCGATTTCGAGAAGGCGACCGCACACCAGATCGTCGCGCGCGCGACCGACAGCGGCGGGCTTTTCACCGAACAGAGCTTTTCGCTCACGCTCAACAACCTGCCCGAACCCAAGACCTATACGGGCGACAATGGCGCGAACACCTTCACCGCGCCCACCAACGACCTGTGGACGATCTATGGCCTGTCCGGGAACGACATATTGACAGGCAACGCCAGCAGCGACATCATCTATGGCGATGCGGGCGCGGACATACTCGACGGCGCTGGCGGGGCGGATACGCTGTATGGCGGTATCGGCAACGACACTTTCTATATCGACAATCTGGGCGACCGCATCGTCGAATATTATGGCGAGGGGACGGATCAGGCGTTCGCGTCAGTCGATTTCACGATGGAAGCCAATCTGGAAAAGCTGACTCAGACCGGCACGGCGAACATCAATGTGACCGGCAATGATTTTGCCAACACCATCACCGGCAATGTCGGCAACAACAGCTTCTATGGCGGCGTTGGCGGCGATCTGCTCGTCGGCATGGAGGGTGACGACCAGCTTTACGGGCAAGAAGGCAACGACTTTCTGCAAGGCGGTGCCGGCAACGACCTGCTGGTCGGGGGCGTGGGCCTTGATGAGCTTACCGGCGGGGCGGGCGCGGACAAGTTCCTGTTCGATTCGCTCACCGTTTCCGCCGACCGCGATACGGTGAAGGATTTTACCCCCGGCGAGGATATGTTCGTCCTGTCCCGCTCGATATTCACCGCCTTTGCGACCTTGCCGATCGGCGGATTGCCCTCGAACGCCTTCTATGCGGGCGCGGTCGCCCAAACGGCGGATCAGAAGATCATCTACAATGCTGCTAACGGCAACCTGTTCTACGATGCGGACGGCTCCGGCTCGGGCGCGGCGGTGCAGATCGCCTTCCTTGGCAACAAGCCAACGCTGAACGCACAGAGCTTCTCGCTGGGCTGAGTGGTCAGCGTAACCGGCTCGCTTCATCACTTCCATATCCGGAAACGCTGAGCTTTCTTGATGGCATGATTTGGATGTGTCCAGACACCTCTGTTTACGCTTGAACGGTCGTTCGCGTATAAATCTGCCGAGGCAGCCCGGTTGCTGATTGTAGCATCGCGCGGCATTATATCGTTTGTTCGCACAGCAGTCTTGGTTACCGTCGGCGGCTCCGCAAACGGCTTCACCGCCAGGCTTCAGGGTCCGCTTCGCTACACCTCCAACCGAATATGGCGACAGTGAGCATAATCTACGCACCGGCCAAATCGGTGGGGCAGGTCATGGGCGACGCCCTATAAATTGCATACGGGCGCTTAAAAATAACATGGGTCAATCCATGTCCGAATATTTCCGCTATGATGCAATCGCGGGCTGACGGGAGAATGGATATGTTGGCTCAGGCCGGCCTCACCGACGACCTGCTTTTTTTTCGTCCGCATCAATTCCTCGCGCGCGAGGGAGAAACGCCCGACGGCCTCCTTTATGTGCAGGAAGGATGGGCTTGCCGGTATCGCTTGCTCAGCGATGGCCGCCGCCAGATCACGGCGCTGTACCTTCCTGGCGATTATTGCGATCCGATCTGGATGTTCGGGGTTTCGGGTCAGCCGGTTGTCGCGCTGACCAATGTTCGGGCCATGAGAATTGCGTTCAGGGGCGGCGGCGTCTTCGACCAGAATCCTCAACTGCGGAAGGCCCTGGTCGAAAACTATGATCGCCAGGCGAACTGGCTGGTGACGCTGGGGCGAAAAACGGCCTTGGAACGACTGGCCCAACTCCTCTTCGAATTGTTCGAACGTATGCGTCGGGCGGGATTGGCTTATGGTCAGCAATGTGCGCTGCCGCTGACCCAGATGGACGTCGCCGACATGACGGGCCTGACCTCCGTTCACGTCAATCGCACACTACAGCTTTTGCGGTCGAAGGGGCTGGTCGAATTGCAGGCGAAATGGCTGCGCATTCCCGATATCGACGCGCTTCGCGAGGCGGCCGCGCTGCCCGCAATTTCGACATGCGGCTAAGCTGCGTGATGAAAGGGTTTCAGGCGATGGAGGGGCGTGGCGACCAAAGCGGATCGACTGGCCCCGTCATTCATTGATCGGCTGGCGCGCGTTCAGCAGGCCGGACCGCCGGGCCTGCGCGGCAAACTCGCCAATGGCGTTTCCAAGCGGCGGCATGAGCGCGCCCCTGACCGATGCGAGCGGAACGCTGCGCGGACGCGGGGCACGCAGCCCCAGTTCCTGATGCGGGACGCCCCGGATGTGATCGGGGCTGACCGAGCAGGCGATTGCGACGAGGCGGGCAAATTCCGCCCAGCTCACAGCATCGCCGTTGGTCAGGTGCCACAGGCCGCTTTCGCCGTCGATCAGCAGATCGAGCGCGTTCGAGACCAGATGCGGCACATAGGTGGGCGAGATGATGAGGTCATCCGCCGCAAGCGGCTGTTCGCCGCGCGCCAGTGCCTCGACAATGCCGACCGCGAAATTATGCCGGTCGTAGGCGGAAAAAAATGCGGCGGTGCGGATCACCAGATGGTTTCCGTCCAGCGCCGCGATCGCCTTTTCCATCCGCGCCTTGCTGGCCCCGTAGATGTTCAGGGGCGCGGGGAGATCAGGTTCGATATAGGCATGGCCTTTATCGCCGTCGAATATCAGATCGCTGGAGAAGCTGAGGCTGGCGATTCCGCGCGCCGCGCAGGTTGTGGCGAGCAGGACCGCCCCTCGTGCGTTGGCCTCCATGCATTCCTCTGGCGCGTCTTCCGCCTCGTCCACCCGGACCCAGCCGGCTGCGTTCACGACGGCCCAGGGATCATGTTCCCGCAGCGCATTGTCGATGTCCTGGGATCTGGTAAGATCCAGTTGCGCCCTGCCGGTGAGGACATGCGCGATATTCCGCAACCGGCAAGCGCCTGCGATCGCCTGGCCCAGTGTGCCCGTCGCCCCGCAGATGAGCAGGGGCCGGGTGGATTCCAGGAACCGCCGGGCCACGAAATGTTCGCGCGCGGGCGCGGGGCGTGGAACCGGCGGATGGGCGGCGCGGACGGGGCGTTGCCACCAGCCCGCGCTCGTTGCGAGCGGATGGCGTTCGCCCGCTATCGGTAAGGCTTTGATCAGGTCGTTCAGGGCCGTTTCGCGAGGGGGCGTGCCGGTCGCGTCCCACGCGCCCGCTTCATAGCGCCCCGGTCCGGTCAGCAGCGTGTTCCAGCCGCTGCTTCCCAGCAATGCCCAGGCCGTGACCGCCTGCACCGGCACGCCTTCCTGTCGAAGCGCCACGGCGATGTCCCACGCCTGCGCCATCCAGCGCATCTGTTCCTCGCGCGTGCAGCCATTATGCACCTCGGTGATCGCGACCGGCAGGCCATAGCGCTCCCATGCTTCGCGCAGCGCCCCGTGCAACCCGTGCGGCGCCGGCTGGAGCACGCGAACGGCCTCCGTATCGATATATCTCTGGACATGGCTGCCGCCATGAAGGTGGGGCGGGTATCGGTGAAGCCGGTGATCCAGAAAGCGGTCGCTGGTCAGATAATGGTTGATGCCGATGACGTCGGGCGGACAGGGGTCGTCAGCGATGGCGCGCAGACGATCGGCGAGTCCATGCCGGGCGATGCGCGCCCATAATCCATGGTCGGGGGTCAATCTGCCGCATAACAGGTCCCATCCCGCCCAGCGTCGCAGATTGTCGAAACCCGCCTGCTGGCGCAGGGACGCCGTCGCATAGGTCCGGCCGAGATCGTCGGTCTGGATAAGGCGCGCCGAAGGATTGATCCGGCGCACGGCGCGCATTGCCAGCCGCGTCGCATCGACCTGATTCAGCAAGGCGAGCCAGAAGGCGCCTTCGTCCCGTGCATGAGGATACCAGTGGCCGTAGAGCGCCGAAAAGCGCGCGGTCGTCAGTGGCTCATTGACCGGAGTCCAGGCATCGATCCAGGGATAGCGCCGGGCCGTGCGATGCGCGTGGCGCGCCAGTCCCGATGCGAAGCTGCTTTCCAGAAGTCCTGTGTAGCGGGGGCCGCTGCCATGATGCACCAGACCGGCGATCACTCGGATGCCAAGCTTCCGAAGGTGGTGGAGGCGCGCGTCCGTTGGTCCCCAGACGCATTCGTCGGGCCGGCGGGGGCTGATATGCTCCCACAATATGGGGTAGCGGATCGCCTTGAGGCCGAGCGCGGCGAAGCGATCGAGATCCTCGATCCGGTCCAGATGGCCGCTCAGTTCCAGTTGATCGCTAAATTGGTTCCCTACGCGGTTCACCGTGCATTCCGGGCCGCCCCATAGTTCAGGTCCCATGTCTGGCTCTTGGTCGGGATCGCCCCTCATGCCGCATCTCCACCATAGCCGGTCAATGCGGCAGTCGCGCAAACGGCGTGTGAGATCGATGGTTGCGTCCCATCGTCCGCAATCCGCCGGTGGGCCATCCTGTACGTGATCACACCAACCTGGGTTACGCTCCCCGCAACTATCGCCTGCGCCGCCGGGTTCATCGGCATTCACGATAGCAGGAGCATCAGCATGGCGAAGCCGCCTTCTTCCCCCTTCCAGACGGCTTCGGCATCCCAATCCGCGACAGGCAGCCACACGATCCTGTGCTTCAGTCACTTGCGATGGGACTTCGTGTTCCAGCGGCCGCAGCATCTGATGAGCCGGTTCGCTCGCGATGCGCGGGTGATTTTCTGGGAGGAGCCGGTTCTGGTGGAAGGACTGGATGCGCCGACGCTACGGATGGATCGCTGTCCCCGATCCGGGGTCATGGTGGTAAAGCCGCAATTGCCGCGCGGAGCCGACAGGGCAGGGGATGGCGATGCGGTGCGGCGTCTCCTCGATACCTGTCTCCAGGGCGAGAGCGGGCCATTTATCCGCTGGTATTACACGCCGATGATGCTGCCCTTTTCACAGCATGTCGCCGCCGATTGCGTCGTCTACGACTGCATGGACGAACTCGCCAATTTCAAGGGCGCGCCGCCTGAACTGCTGCCTTTGGAACAGCGGCTGATGGCGCAGGCGGATATTATGTTCACGGGAGGCTATAGCCTCTACGAAGCAAAGAAGCATCGCCATCCCAATATCCATCCCTTCCCGTCGAGCGTCGATGCGAGCCATTTCGCGCTGGCGCGTGGCCTGGGTTCGGCGACTGAGGCGGGAGAGGGGCCGCGGCTTGGCTTCTTCGGTGTGGTGGACGAGCGGATGGATCTTAACCTGCTGGCCTTGCTGGCGGACACGCATCCCGATTGGACGCTGGAGATCGTCGGCCCGGTCGTGAAGATCAGCGAAGGCGATCTGCCCGTCCGTCCGAACCTGCGCTATCTTGGCGGCAGGCGCTATGAGGAACTGCCATCGGTTATCGCGCAATGGGACGTCGCGCTGATGCCGTTTGCGATCAACGATGCGACGCGCTTCATCAGCCCCACCAAGACGCCGGAATATCTGGCGGCGGGAAAGCCGGTCGTATCGACGCCGATCACGGACGTCATCCGCCATTATGGCGCGATCGACGGGGTGTTCATCGCGCAGACGGGCGCGCCTTTCATCGAGGCGTGCGAAGAAGCGCTGGCGCTGGTGTCCGGCGGCGACGCCTGGTTGCGGCAGGCGGACGCGCTGCTGTCGCAAGGGTCATGGGACCGAAGTTTCGCCGCCATGCGCGGGCTTGTGGATCAGGCCCTCACGGCGGGGGGCCATGTCCATCCGGTCGTTTCCCCCAATAGCTGGGACGCCGGACCGTCCGATCATTACGATGTGATGGTGGTGGGCGCGGGCTTTGCGGGCGCGGTCATGGCCGAGCGGCTGGCGTCGCAGGATGGCAAGAGGGTGCTGGTCGTGGACCGCCGCCCGCATGTCGCCGGCAATGCCTATGATTGTCTCGACGATGCGGGGATATTGATCCATCGGTACGGGCCGCATATCTTCCACACCAATTCGGCTGAGATTTTCGACTATCTGTCGCGCTTCACGGATTGGCGTGCCTATGAACATCGCGTGCTGGCGGCGGTGGGCGACATGCTCGTGCCGATGCCGATCAACCGGACGACGCTGAACATGCTCTACGGCCTCGACCTCACGAGCGAGGATGAGGCAGCGGCTTTCCTGGCGAGCCGGGCCGAGCCGGTGGATGTGGTGAGGACATCGGCCGATGTGGTGATCTCCGCGATCGGCCGGGAACTGTATGAGACTTTCTTTCAGGGCTATACGCGCAAGCAATGGGGACTCGATCCGTCCGAGCTCGACAAGTCGGTGACGGCGCGCGTGCCGACGCGCACGAACGTCGATGATCGTTATTTCGGCGACCGTTTTCAGGCGATGCCCACCGAAGGCTATACGCGGATGTTCGAGCGGATGCTGGACCATCCCAATATCGACCTGCTGCTGGGCGTGGATTATTGCGAGGCGCGCGAAGCCTATCCGCACGCGCATCTCGTCTTTACCGGGCCGATCGACGAATATTTCGACTATCGCTTCGGCAGGCTGCCCTATAGGTCGCTGCAATTCCGGCACGAGACCATCGAGCAGGAGCAGTTCCAGCCGGTGGCGGTCGTCAACTATCCCGCGCCGGACACGCCCTATACGCGGATCACGGAATATAAGCATCTGACCGGGCAGCAATCGCCACGCACCAGCATCAGTTACGAATATCCGTCGGCGGAGGGCGATCCCTATTATCCGATCCCGCGTCCCGAATGTCAGGCGCTGTTCAAGAAATATGAGGCGCTTGCCCTTGCGCAGCGAGACGTCACCTTTGTCGGCCGTCTCGCCACCTATCGCTATTATAATATGGATCAGGTCGTCGGTCAGGCGCTTGCCACCCATCGCCGCATGACGGCCAAACAAGCTTTCGGCGCGGACAAGGCACCCAAGGACCAGAGCGCGATGCCCGTCCCTACAAGCCATGCGGTCAGACCGGGGCGGCAACTGACCGGAACTCAGCTATCCGGCTGAGGTCCGGCCAACTCCGCCAAGACCTCACCCTTTATCGGGTTTGACAAGTTCCGCGAACCGCCCGCGCTGATCCATATTTCGTTTTGAAGCCGATCGCGGAGCGGAACGGGTCGCGGCATAGGGCCGCGACCCCCGGCGGTTTCAGATCTCTCAAGCCTGTGGACGGGCGTCGAGATCGACCGTCAGTTCCCGTGGCCAATAACGCAGCGCCCGCGCGGCGGCGATGAAGGTCTTTGCATCCGCTGCCTTGACCAGCGGCAAACAGGCTTCGTCCAGATCCTCGGCGATGCCAGCCTTGGCGAAGATCGCCTCCGCGCCCGCGCTAATGCCGATATATTTGCAATGAGCGAAGGCGTCCGTCGCAAAATCCTTCGCCGCCGCATCGAGCGAGAGCAGGGCCGCGCCGTCCGCCGATACCAGGATTGCGACGGCATCGAACAGCACCGAAGGGCCACCGTCGATCTTGTGTTTCGCCGCGACTGTTGTGCCATCGGACAGGATCACGCCGCCGATCTTCGGCGCCACGACCTCATAGACCGCGCCCTCTGCATCTACGGCATCGATCAGGGCTGCGAAAATGGCCGCGTCCGCGCCGTCAGTCAGCAAAAGGCCGAGCTTGCGGCCCTTGAAGCTGCCCGGTCCGTTCTTGATGATGCTGAGCTTGTCGGATGGGGGAAGATCGGTAATCGGCTTGCGCGCCGCGACCGCTGGATCGGGAAGCGAGAGGCGCAGGCCGTCCGCGACAATGTTTGCCAGCCCCGCGTCGATGTTGAGAAGGTGGGACACGACGCGCGACCGGATATCGGGCCGTTCGACCTTGGACAGTTCGAACACCAGCGCGTCGCCGATATGCTTTTGTTCGATCGGCGTCTGGCTGACGAGGAATTGCCGCGCCTGGCTATAATGGTCGGCGAAGCTTTCCGAGCGGACCCGTTGCTTCGGCCCATCGGCAGTATCGGCAAAGCTGGTGAAGCCGCGCACGGGATCTTCGCGCGGGCCGCCCTGGGTCGCTCCCCAGCTATTGGGTTCGTAATTGACGCGGCCCACCGGGTTGCGCATCGCCATATGCCCGTCCTGCTGGAAATGCGCCATCGGGCATTTGGGCGCGTTGATCGGGATGTGGGTGAAATTAGGTCCGCCCAGCCGTTTGATCTGGGTGTCGAGATAGGAGAAATTGCGCCCCTGGAGCAGCGGATCGTTTGAAAAATCGATGCCGGGCGGCACATTCTGGGTGCAGAAGGCAACCTGTTCCGTCTCCGCGAAGAAATTGTCGACGACGCGGTCCAGCACCAGTCGGCCGACGACGCGGATCGGCACCAGTTCCTCGGGAATGATCTTGGTCGCGTCGAGCACGTCGAAGTCGAAACTGTCGGCGAAGGCATCATCGAACAGTTGGACGCCCAGTTCCCATTCAGGAAAATCGCCGCCGTTGATCGCATCCCACAGGTCGCGGCGATGGAAATCGGGATCGGCGCCATTGATCTTGACCGCTTCGTTCCAGACGACGGATTGCAGACCCTGTTTAGGCTTCCAGTGGAACTTGACGAAGGTCGATCGCCCCTGCGCATCGACGAGCCGGAAGGTGTGGACGCCAAAGCCCTCCATAGTGCGATAGGATCGGGGAATCGCGCGGTCGGACATGGTCCACATGATCATGTGGAAGCTTTCGGGGGTCAGGCTGATGAAGTCCCAGAAATTATCATGCGCGGTCTGGGCCTGCGGAAAGGCGCGATCCGGCTCCGGCTTGGCGGCATGGACCATGTCGGGAAACTTGATCGCGTCCTGAATGAAAAACACCGGGATATTGTTACCGACCAGGTCCCAATTGCCTTCCTGCGTGTAGAGTTTCACGGCAAAGCCGCGAACGTCGCGGGCAAGGTCGAACGACCCTTTGGACCCGGCGACGGTCGAAAATCGCACGAAGGCCGGCGTGCGCTCGCCCACTCGCCGAAAAATGTCCGCGCGGCTGACATCGGCCAGGCTGTCGGTCAGCTCGAAAAAGCCATGGGCGCCATAGCCGCGCGCGTGGACGACTCGTTCGGGAATACGCTCATGATCGAAATGGAAAATCTTCTCGCGAAAGTGAAAATCCTCCAACAGCGTCGGCCCGCGCGCGCCCTGCTTCAGACTATTCTGGTCGTCCGCCACGGGCACGCCCTGCTGGGTGGTGAGCGTCGCGACGTCGCCTCCGGCGATCTGATGCATTTCGCCCCCGGCCGCCTGCGGTTCCCCGACGCTGAGGGAAATGTCGGCATCGGTCGGGACTGGCGACGCTTTCTGTGGCGATTCCCCGCTTATTTGCGCGCCGGACAGATCGGGCGGCGTTACCTTGCCGGCGTTGGCGGACGGCTTTTTCGGCGGTGTCGGTTTACGGGCCATGCGAAGGTTCCTCGATCAGGGGGGCAGTGTCACATCAGGTGCGGTCTGCCGGGATGGCCCGGCATTCAGCCCGCCGATGGCGGGTGACGATCACAGAACCCGCGCAGCGACCCGACAGTTGCCCCGTCTTTGCGGAAACTAATCTGTGTGATGACGATTGTTTGGACGGGCCGGGCAACGGACCGGGGCGTCAACCGTTACCATCGACCCAAGCCGCTTTTGCGGCGGTTGTCATTGCCCAAGCCGCTTTTGCGGCGGTTGTCATTGGAGGTCGCGGCATTCTTACGGAACGCTTCTTGAGGGACAAGCGGGGC
>NZ_JBMDKW010000017.1:0-74668 GCF_057809915.1 Sphingobium sp. FG11 | reverse complement strand
CGCCTTCTGGGCCTTGCCGTCGCACTGGCGCAGCGGGTGGCGGCGCGGGTCGGCGCGCTGCTGCTGTGCCTGTTTGCGGCGACATTGCGGTTCAATGCGCTGCCCGCCGCGCTGCCGGTCGCCTTCTGGGCCTTGCCGTCGCACTGGCGCAGCGGGTGGCGGCGCGGGTCGGCGAGCGCCGCGCTGCTGGCGCTGCCGCTGCTCGCGGCGATGCCGGTCGCGAACGCGCTGATCGGGGCGGAGCATAGCGATGTGTCGCTGTCGCTGGTGATCTTCGACCTTGGCGGGATGAGCGACCAGGCGGGCGTCGACCTGTTCCCGCCGGTCGGGGTGCGGGACGCCCTCGCGGTCAATCATCATTGCTACAACCCGGCCCGCTGGGACAGCTATAGCTGGTGGGTCGACGCGCCTTGCCCGATCGGTTTCGAAGCGGTGCGCGACGCCTTTCATGCGAGCCATCGCAGTCCCCTGCTCTGGTGGCTGTCCGCCGTGATCCATCATCCGGTCGCCTATATCCTACACCGGGCGCGGCACTGGAACATCAACGCCCGCTTCATCGTGCCGGACGAAGTCGAACGTCCGGTGCAGGTGCAGGCGCCGCCCAATGAGTGGGGTTTTGCCGTGACCCCCAACGGGCTGGTGCGCGGGGTGGATGCCGCGGCGCGGGCGACGTCGCATTCGCCGCTCGGCTGGCCTTGCGTGTGGATGGCGGCGCTGGCGGCGTTGCTGTGGCACAGGCGAAGGGCTTTGCGCTGCGATCTCATCACGATGCTGGCGCTGTCCGCGCTGCTGTACGGGCTGGGTTATGCGGCGGCGAGCGTGGCGTCGGAACTGCGTTATTATCTGTGGACCATGTGCGCGGGCGCGCTGGCGCTGGTCGGGGCGGTGTGCGAGCGGGCGGCCGTGCCGCGTCTTTCAGCGGTTCAGGTGGCGAAGGCGGCGGCGCTGCCGATCATCGTCGCGCTGATCTGCGTGGGCGCGCGGCTGGCCGGCTGAACATCCCTTTGCCATTGCGCGGCGCCCTGCTATCCCACCCGTAATGACCGATTTCCGCGACCCGTTCGACAGCATCAAGGACCATCCTTTCGACGCCGCCTTGTCGCAACGCTATCTCGTCTATGCGCTGTCCACGATCACCGCGCGATCGCTGCCGGACCTGCGCGACGGGCTGAAGCCTGTGCATCGGCGACTGTTGTGGGCGATGCGGCTGTTGAAAATGGAACCGGGCGGGGCAAGCCCCGATGTGCTGGTCGCCAATCCGGCGCGCAACACCACCGGATACAAGAAATGCGCGCGGGTCGTCGGCGACGTCATCGGCAAATATCACCCGCACGGCGATTCATCGGTCTACGACGCGATGGTTCGGCTGGCGCAGGACTTCTCGCTGCGCACGCCGCTGGTCGACGGGCAGGGCAATTTCGGCAATATCGACGGCGATAATGCGGCGGCGATGCGCTATACCGAGGCGCGGCTGACGCAGGCGGCGGCCGACCTGATGGCCGGGCTGGACGAGGGCACGGTCGATTTCCGCCCGACCTATAATGGCGAGGATGAGGAGCCGGAGGTATTCCCCGGCCTGTTCCCCAACCTGCTCGCCAATGGCGCGAGCGGCATCGCGGTCGGCATGGCGACCAGCATCCCGCCGCATAATGTCGCCGAGCTGATCGACGCCGCGACCCTGCTGATCGACGATCCGGAGGCCGATCACGCAGCGCTGATGGAGATCGTGAAGGGACCGGATTTCCCAACGGGCGGCGTGCTGGTGGACAGCGCGGCGGCGATTTCGGAAAGCTACGCCACCGGGCGCGGCGCGTTCCGCACGCGGGCGCGCTGGCACAAGGAAGAGGGCGGGCGTGGCACCTGGGTCGCGATCGTCACCCAGATACCGTTTCAGGTGCAGAAATCCAAGCTGATCGAACAGATCGCCGCGCTCATCAACGATCGCAAGCTGCCGATCCTGGCTGATGTGCGCGACGAGAGCGACGCCGAGATCCGCATCGTCATCGAGCCGCGCGCGCGCAATGTCGATCCCGACATGCTGATGGACAGCCTGTTCCGCCTGACCGATCTGGAAAACCGCTTTCCGCTCAATCTGAACGTGCTCGACGCCAGTCATACGCCGCGCGTGATGGGGCTGAAGCCGCTGCTGGTCGAATGGTTGCGGCACCAGATCGACGTGCTGGTGCGGCGGGCGCAGCACCGGCTGGACAAGATCGCGGCGCGGTTGGAACTGCTTGACGGTTACATCATCGCCTATCTCAATCTCGACCGGGTGATCGAGATCATCCGCACCGAGGACGAACCCAAGCTCGTGATGATGGAGGAGTTCCAGCTTAACGACCGTCAGGTCGAGGCGATCCTCAACATGCGGCTGCGGTCCCTGCGCAAGCTGGAGGAGATGGAACTGCGGCGCGAGCATGAGGAACTGACGAAGGAGCGGGACGAACTGCTCAAGCTGGTCGAAAGCCCGGCGCGGCAGCGCACCCGGTTGAAGCGCGACCTTGCCGACCTGCGCAAGCGCTATGGGCCGGACACCGCGCTCGGGCAGCGGCGCTCGCTGGTCGAGGAAGCGGGACCGGCGCGCGAAATTCCGCTGGAGGCGATGATCGAGCGCGAGCCGATTACGGTCATCCTGTCCGAACGCGGCTGGATCAGGGCGATGAGCGGGCATCGCGATCTGGCGGCGGCGGATACGCTGAAATTCAAGGAAGGCGACGGCCCGCAATATGCGTTTCATGCGCATACCACCGACAAGCTGCTGATGGCGACGGCCAGCGGCCGCATCTACACGCTGGGGGCGGACAAGCTGCCGGGCGGTCGCGGTTTTGGCGATCCGGTGCGGATGATGGTCGATATGGACGATCAGGGCGCGATCGTCGCGCTGCTGCCGGCGCGGGCCGGTGGGCAGTTGCTGCTCGCGGCGTCGGATGGTCGGGGCTTCATTGCCGACATGGCGGAGGTGACGGCGGAGACGCGCAAGGGCAAGCAGGTCGTCAATGTCCGCCCCGGCGCGAAGCTGAGCGTGGTCCATCCGGTCGCGCCGCAAGCTGACAGCGTTGCCGTGATCGGTGAAAATCGCAAGCTGCTGGTCTTTTCGCTGGAGGAAATGCCCCGCATGGCGCGCGGGCAGGGGGTGCAGATGCAGCGCTATGGCGGCGGCGGCCTTTCCGACGCGATTGCATTCCGGATGGCGGACGGAATCAGCTGGGCAATGGGCGGCGAAAGCGGCCGGACGCGCACCGAAGCGGATATGACGCCCTGGCGCGTCGCGCGCGGCGCCGCGGGGCGGATGCCGCCTACAGGTTTTCCGCGCGACAACCGTTTCTAAACACGTAAATTACGTTTCCGGAAAATTTACCTACGCCCGGTAGGACGAGGGCATGGAATCCATGTCGGTTCGAAGCGGGCCAGCCCAAGATGCGAGCTTTGACGCCCAAGAGGGGACCGGGGAGCCGCGTCCGGCGCAGGTGGAGACCATCCCCGACTGGCTGATGGCTCTGCCTTACGCCGCAGCGATCATTGTTCGTGAAAACAAAAGCTTGTTCATTCATCAGGCCAATGATGCTTTTTGTCGGCGGTTCGGCCAGCGCGCGGAGAATGAGCGATCGCCAGAGGTGCCCTGTCCGCAATTGAACGAGAGGATCGAGGCTTTCACCGCTGCCAATCGCGATTCGGACAGTTTCGAATTGCGCCGCGACGGCGCATTGGGACCGGAATATTTTCTGTGCACGATCGGCCGACTGCGCGGCACGCCGCAGCGGCCCGAACAATTTCTCATTACCGCGAACGACCGCACCAGCGAGCGCATGATCGAGAAGAATTTGCGGCGCGAGCTTTTGTCGGACGGGTTGACCGCGCTGCCCAATCGAACCGGCTTTGGCGAAGAGATTGACGACCGGCTCGCCAATTCCTCCTGGCCGGACAATGCCCGCTTCGGGATCATCGCGATCGACCTCAGCCGGTTCAGCCGGGTCAATGAATCGCTCGGACCCATGGCTGGCGACGAGTTGCTCATCACGGTGGCCAAGCGGCTGAAATCCAGCCTGCGCCAGGGCGATGTGCTGGCCCGGATCGGCGGCAATGATTTTGCAATTTTCGCGCGTTTGAACAATGGCTTGTCCGACGCTCTTCATATCGTGCAGCGGATTAGGGACGCGCTGGACCAGCCGGTGCGGTTGAGCGACCTGCAAATTCGGATCGACTGCGCGATTGGCTGCGCGATCGCGACCAGCCTGGCCGACGATCCCGACGATGTGGTTCGCAAGGCGCAGGCCGCCGTCAAGATCGCCAAGCGCAGCGGCAAGGTCGAAATCTATCGTAACGGCGTCCTCAAGGAAGCGCAGCGGCGCTTTTCGATCGAAAGCCGGTTGCGGGACGCGCTCGCGCACGGACATCTGACCCTGGCGTTCCAACCGCTGATCCACCTTCAGACCGGCGAAGTGACAGGATTCGAGGCGCTGGCGCGGTGGGACGATCCCGATTTGGGCAAGGTGCCGCCGGTGGAGTTCATCGCCGTGGCCGAGGAAAGCGGCCTCATCACCTCGCTCGGGCGCTGGGCCGCCTATGAGGCCGCGCAAACGCTCAGCCGCTGGGACGCGAAATTTGGCCAGCCGCTCCCGGTCGGGGTCAATGTGAACCTGTCGCCCATTCAGATGGCGCGCGACGATGTGGCGTCCATGTTTGAGGAGGCGCTGCGCTATTCGGGCATTAGCGGCAAGCGGCTGACGGCGGAAATCACCGAAAGCGCCATCGTCGCCGATCCCGACAAGGCGCGCAAATTGCTGGTCGCGCTCAAGGATTTGCAGATGCCGATCGCGATGGACGATTTCGGCACCGGCTATTCCAACCTGGCTAGCCTGCACAGCCTGCCGATCGACATATTGAAGATCGACCGCAGCTTCGTATCGTCGATGCTTCAGGATCGCGACAAGGCGGTGATCGTGCGGACCATCCTGTCGCTCGCCGAATCGCTGGGCCTGCATGTGACCGCCGAGGGGATCGAGACGCAGGAACTGGCGCATGCGCTTCAGTCCATGGGCTGTTGGCAGGGACAGGGCTATTATTTTGCCACGCCGATGAGCGAGACGGCGGCGTTCGATTATTGGCGCGCGCGCTGGAATTTCGAAACGATCTGATCGGCGATCGCCGCGACCCGGCTTTTGTCGGGAAAGCCTTCGGCGATCCAGCAATCCTGCACCTCGCCCAGCGCTTTGGCCACATCGGGACCGGGCGGCAGCCCGCGCGCGATGAGCGCGCCGCCGCTGATCGGCAAATGCGGGGGTGTCCATGAATCCAGAGCCGCGAGCGTCGCGACCTCCGCCGAACCGAGCAGCGCGCGGTCGATCGCGCCTTCGATGCCGATGCGATAGGCGAGCGCCTGAATCGGTGTCGGCTCCCCCGACGATTCGAGCGCGGTGACGAGGCGTTTGCGCGCCTTGTTCGACAATTTGAGCCGCGCGCCGACCTGACCGGCGATCCGCGCGTCGGGCGGCAGCAACGCGGCGAGGCGGCGAAGCGGGGCGTGGGGCACGCCTGCTTCCTGCTCGCGCGCGGTCAGCCGCTCCAGCCGCGCCAGACCCTGGTCGTCTATTTCGGGGAGTATCGGCTGCAAGATGCCGCCGCCGATCATCAGCCGCAACGTCGCCTGCGGACAAGGCAGAGCCAGCAGCTTGAGCAATTCGTCGGCGATCCGTTCACGGGAAAGCGCCATCAGGCTGTTGGCGGCGGCGCGGCAGGCGGTGAAGGCGATCGCATCGGGTTCGCCATCGCCATAGCGGGCGAGGAACCGGAAATAGCGCAGGATCCGCAGATGATCCTCCGCGATGCGGGCGTCGGCGTCGCCGATGAAGCGGACATGGCGCTGTGCAAGGTCGGCAAGGCCGCCGAAATAGTCCGTGATCGCGCCGGTCAGCGGATCGGCGAACAGGGCGTTGATGGTGAAGTCGCGCCGCGCCGCATCCTCGCGCCAGTCGTCGGTATAGGCGACGGTCGCGCGTCGCCCGTCGGTCTCGATATCGCGGCGCAGGGTGGTGATCTCCACCGGCCCGCCCGGCAGCACGGCCGTCACGGTGCCATGGGCGATGCCGGTCGGCACGGCCTTGATCCCCGCGCGTTCCAGCCGCTCGATCACCGATTGCGGCGTCAGCACCGTGGCGATGTCGAGATCATTGACCGGCAATCCTAGTAGCCCGTCGCGCACCGCGCCGCCGACGAAACGGGCCAGTCCTTCGCGCGCGCCGATCGCGTCGAACAGCGAGTCCAGCCCCGGCCGGTGACGCCACGGCGCGTCAGGCAAGCAGTCGGTCATGACCCAGCCGGTGCGAAAGATTGGCGAGGATGGCGGCGGTCACGCCCCAGATGCGACGATCCTGCCAGCGAATGTCGTAATAATGGCGGACGATCCCGTCCACGACCGCGCTGCGCTGTACCCGGTTTGCCGGGTCGAGGGCAAAGGCGAGCGGTACTTCGAACCAGTCGGCAACCTCGCTTTCCTGCGGCACCAGCGGCAGATCCGGCGGGATGACCCCCAGCACGGGAATGATGTCGAAGCCGGTGAAGGTGTGATAGCGATCGGATGTCCCGATGATGTCGACCATGTGGGGCAACAGGCCGATTTCTTCCTGCGCTTCGCGTAGCGCACCGGCAATCTCGTCGGCATCGCCGGGATCGACGCGACCGCCGGGGAAGGCGACCTGCCCCGCATGTTTGCGCAGCGCCGCCGAACGCTGGGTCAGGATCAGGCCCGGCTCCGCGCGATCCGTGATCGCCACCAGCACGGCGGCGGGGGCGAGCGGCGTGTCGTCCAAAAGGCGCGGGTCGCGCAGTTCGCCCGGCACCAGAATTTCCTCCCGCCGATGCCCCTCGATCAATGCTGCGCGCAGCCGCTCCGCCAGCGTCATGCCGACCCGTCCAGCGCGAAGAAGCGGCCATGGCTCCACAGCCCGACCGGCTCTGCGCCTTCGTCGAGCGCGAGGTTCATCAGTTCATAATAGACGCTGCGCCCCACCAGCGCCTCCAGCCCGCCACGGACATGGAGATAGGGATGTGGGCCGTCCGCGCCTTCCCGCACGGTAAGCGCATGGTCGGGACCCGCAGGCACGATGTCGCCGGTGTTGAGGCGGAAGGCGAGGGTGCGGTCGCGGCCTTCGCCCTCGCTCCGCAGCTCGACCGCGACGAAAGGCGCATCCTCGACTTCGATCGACAATTTTTCGACGGGGGTGACGAGAACGTAGCTACCATCCGCCTCGCGTCGCAGGATGGTGGAGAACAGCCGCACCATCGTCTCGCGCCCGATCGGCGACCCCTGATGAAACCATGTGCCGTCGCGCGCGATCCGCATCTCGCTGTCGCCGCAATGGTCGGGGTTCCATTTTTCGACGGGCGGCAGGCGCTTTTCGGCGACGAGGCGCGCTATGTCGGCCAGCGAGAGGGTGGCAAGGTCGGGGATCGGGTCCATCGGCATAAGGCGGAGATAGGATCGCCCGCGCCCGAAGGCAAAGGGGATTCAGACCGGCACGGTAATTCGGGGGCCAAGCATGCCCGCACCGCCGAGCGTCCGGCCATCGACCGACAGGGCCAGCAGGCGGCGCGGCTCGAACGGACCCGGCGCCGACCATTGGCCGGTGCCCTCGGCTGAAAAGCCCCAGAAGCGGCCATAATATTCCGGGTCGCCGATCATCATCAGCGGATCGCTCGCCTGCCGCCGCGCCGCCGTGACCACCGCGTCCATCAGCGCCCGGCCATGACCGCCGCGCTGGAGCGCCGGGGCGACGGCGACCGGCCCGACCATCACGAGCGGCAGGCGCGCGTCGTCAGCGCGATGCAGCGCCACCGGCCAGCTTTGCAGCGAGGCGACGAGCGCGCCATCCTCCGCGACAATGCCGAAGGAGAGGCTTGGGAGCCACGCCATGCCCGCCCGGATCAGATAGGCGGTCCGGCCATGACGATCCGCGCCGAACGCCGCGTCGAGCAGATGTTCGACCGCCTGTTCGGGCTGGGAATCGAGGGGCACTATCACTGACACGTCTTGCCGATCCGCCTGCAATGGCGCATGGACCGCGCCGGAAGCGGCGGGCTGTAGCGCCTGACCCGTGAAATGAAAAGCGCAGCGGCCCGGCGATCGATCGGACGAGCGTGCAACGATGGCGGATCGATGAACAGCGGACTGGACGACTTTCTGACCCTGGAGGTCAAGGACCTGCATGTCGATGTGCTGACCGGCATTTATTCGGAAGAAACGCATCTGCCGCAGCCGCTGCGTATCTCGATTCGCGCGCGGTTGAAGATTGCCGATCATTATGACCCGGCGACGCCGCTATCGCGCTCCAAAAATTACATGGACCTTAAGCATGCCGCCACGACCGCCTTGCCGCAGGGCCAGCATTTCACGCTGATCGAAGCGGTGGCGGACCATGTCATCGACACCATCTTCCTTCAGGACGACAAGGTGCTTCAGGTCGAGGTCAAGATCGTCAAGCTGGCGCTGAGCGAGCGCGGCGAGGAAATCGGCATCACCATGGGGCGCTGGCGGAAGTAGGCGCTTTACGCCTTATCCTTCCCGATCAGGCCGATCTGTGTCAGCCGCTCCGTCAGATAATCATGCGCCAGGATCGGCGGATCGCGGCGCGGATGTGCGGCATCGATGCATTGCGGCAGCGCGTCGATGAGAAAGTCGGGCCGCAGATGCAGGAAGAAGGGCATCGAATAGCGCGAAACGCCGCGCCGTTCGGGCGGCGGATTGACGACGCGGTGGCTGGTCGAGGGCAGGCGATGGTTGGTCAGGCGCTGGAGCATGTCGCCGACATTGATCGCCAGCGCGCCGGGCGGCGGGACCACCGGCAACCACTCGCCATTGCGATCCCGCAGTTCCAGCCCGCCTTCCTCCGCGCCGAGCAGCAGGGTGATGAGATTGATATCCTCATGCGCCCCCGCGCGGATGCCGGGCGCGTCGGGCGACACCGGGGGATAATGCAGCAGGCGCAGGATCGAATTGCCGTTGCGGGTTGGGGCGTCGAACCAGTCCCCGTCCAGCCCGAGATAGAGGGCGATGGCGGATAGCAGGCGCGCCCCCACGCGGTCGAACTCGGCGAAAAGAGCGGTGAAGGCGAGCCTGAATCCCTCCGGTTCGTCCGGCCAGACATTGGGCAGCATTGCGGTGGCCAGCGGATCGCCCCCAGGCAGATCGCGGCCGACATGCCAGAATTCCTTAAGGTCGTTTTCGCGCGCATCGCGAGCGATCTCGCGCCCGAACGCGGTATAGCCACGCTGGCCGCCATTGCCCGCGGCGTCATAGGACCGCTTCACATCGTCAGGCAGGGCGAAGAAGCGCCGGGCAAGCGACCATCCCTCGTCGATCAGTCGCTGGTTCATGCCATGATCGCGCACCATGGCGAAGCCGAACCGCTCGAACGATGCGCCCAGCGCGGCTGCAAACGCGCTCGCCGGCATCTCTGCCATCGACAGGATGGGGACTTTATCCAGAACCGACGGCGTCACATTTCCTCTCCCGATGATGGCCGAATGCGGCCGCGCTCTCCTTGATCGGGCCATCGCGCTGGGGCAAGGAGAGCGCATGAACTATTGGCTGATGAAATCGGAACCCGATGTCTTTTCCTATGACGACCTGGTCGCAAAGGGAAAGGCCGAATGGGACGGGGTGCGCAATCACGCCGCCCAACTCCACATGAAGGCGATGCGCAAGGGTGACCTCGCTTTCTTCTACCACAGCAATATCGGTGTCGAAGCTGTCGGCATCATGGAGATTGTCGAGGAAGCGGCGCAGGACAGCACCGACGAGAGCGGCAAATGGATCGCCGTCCATGTTGCGCCGCATGAAAAACTTGCCCAGCCGGTCACGCTCAAGGCAATGAAGGCAGATCCGGCGCTGGCGGAGATGGTGATGCTGCGACAGTCGCGGCTGTCCGTATCGCCGCTTTCGAAAGCGCAGTTCGACCATATCGTCGCCAAATCAAAGGCTTGAGCAGATCTTCCGGCGCGATTGCACAAAGCGCAATCATATCTCGCCACTTTGCGATTGTCGCTTTATCGCGGTGCAACATAAATGGTTCGCAACAGACGATAAGAGCTACAGAGGTGTTTGATCGGCATTCACAAGGAGAAACCCATGCGAATGCTGTCGAAGTTCATTGTCACCGGCGCCATCAGCGCCATCGCCGCCATCAGCCCCGCCCATGCCGAAGACGCCACCAAGCAGCGCTTCACGCACGAAGGCTATACCTATGTCTATGAAGTCCGTGACACCAAGACGGGTCAGCTGATTTCAGGCCGTCGCTATCCCGACGCGGTTGCTTTCAACCTGGCCGTCAAGAACGGTAAGGTTTCGGGCGTTTCCGGCGGCAAGGCGGTCGCCTTCCCGGTCGAGGCAGCGCGCGGCGCTTCTGCCGAATAATCGGCCGTTTCGCGATTAAAAGGGCGGTCCTCGCAGGAGGGCCGCCCTTTTTCGTTGTGGAGCCGTCAGCGGCAGCGGCGGCTGCCGCCACGGTCGATCTCACGGCCCAGCAGTGCGCCGCCGGCCGCGCCCAGGATCGTGCCGGTGGCCCGGTCGCCACGCGTGTCGATCGCCCGACCGACCAGCGCGCCACCGACGCCCCCGACGATCAATCCGGTCGTGCCGTTCGAGCGGCGGCAATAGGTGCGGCCGTCATTGCCGCGCCATTCCTTGTAGCGATGATGTTTACGCGCCTGCGCTCCTTCGATCGGCACCGCCATGGATGCGGGCACGGCCAGCGAAATGGCAACGAGGGCAAGGATTGATTTACGCATGATATCTCCTCCGATAGCGTATTGCGTGGTTGAACCCCCTTAAGTTGATCGAAGTTGCATGAACCTGAGGCAACGGATCAACTTATTGATTTTAAAAATATATTTTTTGGATGTGTGGCGATGGACGGAATCGGGCAGGACGCGCGGGCGATGATCGAGGCGCTGGACCTGTCGCCGCATCCCGAAGGCGGCTGGTACAGGGAGACCTGGCGCGCCGCTCCGGCGCCGGATGGCCGCGCTGCCGGCACGGCGATCCTGTTCCTGCTCGAAGCGCATCAGCGATCGCACTGGCACCGGGTGGATGGCGACGAATATTGGTTCTGGCATGGCGGCGCGCCGTTGACGCTGTCGATGGCGGAGGAGGGGGGCGTGACGCGCCATGTCCGGCTGGGCATGGATGTCGCTGCCGGAGAACGGCCCCAGGCGCTGGTGCCTGCTCATGCATGGCAGGCCGCCGCGCCGACCGGGGGTTGGGCGCTGGTGGGATGCACGGTGGTTCCGGGCTTCGAATTTGCCAGTTTCACGCTGGCTCCGGCGGGCTGGGCGCCACCCGATTAGCGGCGTTTGCGGCCCGCAAACTTATCCACAATTTTATCCACAGCTTTGATGGGCAAAGGTCATCGAAGTGACCGATTTCGCTTTGCGCGACTCGCCGATGGTGAGACCATCATCTTATCGGAAAGAGTGGTGACGGAGCGATCCAGAGCCGGAGAACCAGAGAGAAATCAAAGGTTTATAGACCTTTCCGAAGGTTCGGTTGCGACACCGCCCGCAAGGGAAAGGCCGCCGCCGGATCGCCCTCTTGAAGGGGATGCCGGGTACGCGCGAAAGTGAACGTCGGGCTTCCAGTTCAAGAGCAGGCAACGGGCACGAAGGCCATGCGCCAACGACCCGAAGCCAGCGCGATGCAGCGACCTTCTAGGCCATGCATCCGCCACGCCGGACCTGATGATCGCGTGCCCCACGGAACGCGGATCGAAGTCCGACGGAAGTGGGGACCGGCAGCAATGCCGGCCCCCATTTTGTTTGGGGCAATATGGTACGCCTCCTGGCGAGCGCAGGTCACAGGGCCGCAGCAGCCCTCCCTCCCAATCTAGTCATGGTATTCCTCATGGCGGTCGGACGCGTTCAAACGGGTGGCGCGCCTCGTTTAGACGGCTGGTGGGGACGCGGCGCAAAGGCGCATTCCCCAACAAGCGCTCAGCGGCAATAGCCCTCCTGTCCCGGCACGACGATCAGGCAGTCGGTCTTTCCGGCCAGATATTTAAATCCGGTCTCGTCGCCCGTGCCGGGCCGGATCGCCATGTCCTTCCCGTCGCGCACGAAGCGGATCGTCGCGCCGTCGGCGATGCCGGCATAATCGCCCTGACGGTCGAGCGTGTCCTTGTTGGTCAGGGCATAGTGGCCGGCTTTGCCGTTGGGGGAGGGCTGGATATCCAGAAACAGCCCCTCCGGCCCGGTCCAGCGGCCGACCCATTGTTGTGTTGGGGCCACCGGCGCGTCCGATCCCATATTGCCGAGCGAATCGCTGTCTTCGACCGTTTCGATCGTCGGTGGTTGCGCCGCCTGATTCGAAATGGTGGCCTGATCCTGTGGCTTGGCGCAGCCGCCGACCGCCAGCAGGGCGACGGCGCATAGGAGCGGGCTGACGGTTGGAAGGCGAATCATGCGTCTTTCTCCAGCGGATGAGCGCCATGAAACGGATGAAGTCGCGTCTTCGATCCAGCGACGGAATGAGTTGCCAGCGGGCGCGGCTCGCAAGATAGGGTTAACAAGATCGAAAAAGAGGATGTAGGGCGGACGATGAGAGCGCGCTTTGTCAGGGAGAGTGCCGATGTGCGGCGGCAGGGATTGATCGACGCCACCGCGCAATGCCTTGCCGAAAAGGGCGTTGGCGGGACGAGCGTGCGCGCCATTTGCCAGCGGGCGGGTGTCTCCGCCGGCCTGCTCACCCATTATTTCGACGGGGTCGATGCCCTGATCCTGGCCACCTATCGCGATGTCGGCCTGCGCGTGTCGCAGGCGATGGAGCAGGCGGTGGCATCCGCCGGGCCGGACCCGCGCGACCGCCTGCGCGCCCTGCTGATGGCGAATTTCCGCCCGCCTGTGCTGGACGCCGATCTGCTGGCGACCTGGATCTGCTTTTGGAGCCTGGTCCGGAGCAACGCCGCCTTCTCCGCCGCCCATGCCGAAATCTATGCGGGATCGCGGGCGCAGATGGAGGCACTGTTGCACGAAGCCGCGCTCGCGTTGACGCCGCGCGAGGTTCGGCTGACGGCGATTTCGCTGACCGCGCTGGTCGACGGGCTGTGGCTGGAACTGTGCCTCGACCCCTCCACCTTCGGCGCGGAGGAGGCGCAGGCGATGGTCGATCACTGGATGGAACAGGCGATCAGATAAGCGACAAGCCGATCGATCAATGAGCCGTTGCGTGATCGATTTTGTCACTTAGCAAGGCCAAGAAAACCAATTTCCCTTGGTGGAGCGCTGCCCCTAGATAGGCTTCTCAATTGCAGTCATTCAAGGAACGCAAAGCCCATGGCCATCATCAACACGCCCCTCAAGCCCTTCAAGGCGACCGCCTTCAAGGAAGGCAAGTTCGTCGATGTCACCGACGCGGACGTGAAGGGCAAATGGGCCGTATTCTTCTTCTATCCCGCCGATTTCACCTTCGTCTGCCCGACCGAGCTGGAAGATCTGGCCGATATCTATCCGACCCTTCAGGGGCTGGGCGTCGAAGTCTACTCGGTGTCGACCGACACGCATTTCAGCCACAAGGCGTGGCATGACACGTCGCCGGCGATCGGCAAGATCAACTATTACATGCTGGGCGACCAGAATCACGACATCTCCAATCAGTTCGGCGTTTTGCGCGAAGGCGTCGGTCTCGCCGATCGAGGCACGTTCGTACTCGATCCGCAGGGCGTGATTCAGCTTGTCGAGATCACGCCGGAGGGCGTGGGCCGTAACGCCGCAGAACTGCTGCGCAAGATCAAGGCGCTGCAATATTGGACGAGCCATCCGGGCGAAGTGTGCCCGGCCAAGTGGGAAGAGGGCGAAGCCACCCTCGCGCCCTCGCTGGATCTCGTCGGCAAGATCTGATCGACCGTTCCCGTAACGGGCCGCAAGATGGTCCGGGGTGGAACGCTCCGCCCCGGGCCATTTTTGTATCTACCGTTTTTTGACCTGTCGCGATTTCAAGGAGAAATCGCTTTGAGGAGTTTTCCCATGCTCGACGCCAATCTGACGCAGCAGCTCAAGGCCTATCTGGTCAACATCCGCGAGCCGATCGAACTGGTCGCCGCGCTGGGTGAGGACGCCAAATCGAAGGAACTGGGCGGACTGCTCGATGAAATCGCCGCCCTGTCGGACAAGGTCATGGTCGTGGCCGGTCCCGATAAGCGCACCCCCAGTTTCATGATCCGCCGCGTGGGCACGGATATCGGCGTGCGCTTCGCCGGCCTGCCCATGGGGCATGAATTCACCTCGCTTGTTCTCGCGCTCCTGCAAGTGGGCGGGCATCCGTCCAAGGCGGCGCAGGACCTGATCGAGCAGATCAAGGGGCTGGACGGCGATTTCGCGTTCGAAACCTATTTCTCGCTGTCATGCCAGAACTGCCCCGATGTGGTGCAGGCGCTGAACCTGATGAGCGTGCTCAATCCCCGCATCAGCCATGTCGCGATCGACGGCGCGCTGTTCAAGGAGGAGGTCGACGCGCGCAAGGTGATGGCGGTCCCCACCATCTTCCTGAACGGCGAACCCTTTGGTCAGGGCCGGATGGAGCTGGAACAGATCGTCGCGAAGATCGACAGCGGCGCGTCGGATCGCGCGGCCGAAAAGATCAGGGCGCAGGACCCGTTCGAGGTGCTGGTGATCGGCGGCGGCCCCGCCGGGGCGGCGGCGGCGATCTATGCCGCGCGCAAGGGCATCCGCACCGGGGTCGCGGCGGAGCGGTTCGGCGGGCAGGTGCTCGACACGATGGATATCGAGAATTTCATTTCGGTCAGCCGCACCGAAGGTCCCAAGCTTGCCTCAGCCCTGGAAGCGCATGTGCGCGACTATGATGTCGAGATCATGAACCTGCAAAAAGCCGCGAAGCTGGTCCCCGCCGCCAGCGAGGGCGGCTATCATGAGGTCGTGCTGGAAAATGGCGCGTCGCTAAAGGGACGCACGCTGATTCTGTCTACCGGCGCGCGCTGGCGGCAGATGGGCGTGCCGGGCGAAGATGAATATCGCAACAAGGGCGTCGCCTATTGCCCGCATTGCGACGGGCCGCTGTTCAAGGGCAAGCGGGTCGCCGTGATCGGCGGCGGCAATAGCGGTGTCGAGGCGGCGATCGACCTTGCGGGCATCGTCGCGCATGTGACGCTGATCGAGTTCGACAGCCAGTTGCGCGCCGACGCGGTGTTGCAGCGCAAGCTCGCCAGCCTGCCCAATGTGCGCATCATCACCTCCGCGCTGACGACCAGGGTCGAGGGCGATGGCGAACGGGTGACGCGCCTCAGTTACAAGGACCGCAACCATGGCACCGAACATGATGTCGAACTGGAGGGCATCTTCGTCCAGATCGGCCTCGTCCCCAACACCGAATGGTTGAAGGACGCGGTGGCCCTCAGCCCGCGCGGCGAGATCGAGATCGACGCGCGCGGCGAAACGAGCCAGCCGGGCATCTTCGCGGCGGGCGACTGCACGATCGTGCCCTATAAGCAGATCGTGATCGCGATGGGTGCGGGATCGACGGCGGGCCTGTCCGCCTTCGACTATCTCATCCGCCTGCCGGTGGGTGAGGAGTCCGCGCAGGCAGCATAAGCGGGTATGGCAATCAGGCGGGCTTCGTTCGCCTGATCGCTCGCCCCACCGCCGGATAATCGAACGCGCGGTCGAACAGGGCCGCCCGCCGCGTCGCCAGCGCCAGCACCGCGATGGCCGCGATCAGGTTCACCGGCACGAAGGTCAGCCCTGACAACGCGCGACCGCAAACCGGGATGAACCACGCATAGGCAAGTCCTGTCGCTTCCCACGGCAATGCACCGCGCCTGGCGATATCCGCCGCCAGAAAGGCGATGGCGACACCGAGCAGGACAAAGTCATAATCCAGCACATAGGGCGTGCAGAGCAAGGCGGCCGAAAGCGCCGCGCCGCCGCGCACTTCCATCGATCCGCGCCGGGCGATGAGGGCAGCGGCGATCACGGCGAGCGCGGTGACGATCGATTGCACCCCATAGGCAAGCGGGATGGACCCGCCCCATTGGCGGATCGCCGCGAACGGGCTTTGGATCTTTTCCCATCCCGTCGCGCCATTTTCGATGATGATATGCTGGGTCAGCGGCAGCGAGTCGAGAAAGGCGCGCCATACCGGCCAGCCCCATATGGCGAGCGTGACAAGGCACAGCGCCGCGACGGTGATGCCGGCCGACAGGAACGCGCGTCCATTGCCGCGCGCCGCGATCAGGACGGGAATCAACACCGCGAATTGCGGCTTGTACACCAGCGCGCCCAGCAGGATGCCCGCGACCCAGGGCCGCCGGTCCAGCAACAGCATGCCGCCGCCCAGCAGGCCCGCCGTCATGAAGGCGTTCTGCCCATGGCCCAGGCACACCAGCACTACCGGCGCGCCGAGCGCCACCAGCAGGGCGTCGCGATCGTCGGGCAGGATTTTCCGCACCAATGTCACCGCCAGCGCGAGTGTCACACCCTGCCAGATCAGCAGGGCGATGACATAGGGGAATTGCGCCAGCAGCGTCGCGATAATCAGGAACGGCGGCGGATAATGCCAGCCATAGAAGGGGATGGCGGGATCGTGATGGATCGCCTTTTGCACCTCATGATGCGCGGGCCAGTTCCATGCCAGCGCGGCGCGGCCATGATCGGCCATCCAGCCCGCGGTCCACACGTTGGAGAAATCGGTGCCGAGCGGCCGGCCGAGCATATCCACCGTGCCATGTCCCATCAGGTACAGGATCGACAGCCCGATCACCGTCGCCGCCAGCATCACGGCGGCGGTCACGCGGATGCGGGGACGCGTGATGAAACGGTCGGGGAACGGAAGCGGTGCCATGGCGCTTTATGGCCGGCTGTTGCTGAAATTTCGGTAAAGGGCGCGTATAGCATTTCCACGGGGGCGGGCGCGCGCGAATGAAAGGGGCTTGGCTCCCTTGCCTCTTGCCTCTATCGGGGCTTCGCACTAGGGCTTTGCCTTAACAGCTATTCATGCCCACCAACGATACCCAAGAAAAGGACCACTCATGAGTGAGACCGCGGATCGCGTTAAGAAAATCGTCGTCGAGCATCTGGGCGTCGAAGCCGAGAAGGTGACGGGGGACGCAAGCTTCATCGACGATCTGGGCGCGGACAGCCTGGATATCGTCGAGCTGGTCATGGCGTTCGAAGAGGAATTCGGCGTCGAAATCCCTGACGATGCCGCCGAGAAGATCGCGACCGTCAAGGACGCGATCGATTATATCGACAGCAAGCAGTAAGGCGTCTTGCGGCCCGCCCGGCCAGGCGCGGGCTGCTGACCGCTTTCAAGTGAATCGGCTCCCTTGGTCCGGCACAACCGGAGCGTGGGGAGCCTTTTCGTATCTGGCGCGCCGCCAGCCCCGCTTTCCCATTTCGACAATCGCGTTCGAAACGGTTAGGGCACGGCGCAAGTTGAAGTAGTTCGGAGCAAGATATGCGTCGCGTCGTCGTAACCGGCCTTGGCATGGTCAGCCCGCTGGGCGGGGATGTCGAAACCACATGGAAAAATATCATCGCGTCGAAATCCGGCGCGGCGCGGATCACCCGCTTCGATCCCACCGACTATAAATGCCGCATCGCCTGCGAAGTGAAGCCGGCCACCCATGAATATGGTTTCGATCCCAATCTGGAAGTGGATCACAAGGTCCAGCGCCAGGTCGACCTGTTCATCGTGTTCGGCATCGCGGCGGCGAGCGAGGCGCTCAGGGATGCGGGTCTGCTCGACATGACCGAAGAGGAGCGGCTGCGCGCCGGTTGTTCGATCGGATCGGGCATCGGCGGCCTGCCGGGCATCGAGAGCGAGTCGCTGGTGCTGGCCAACAAGGGACCGAGCCGTGTTTCGCCGCACTTCGTCCATGGTCGCCTCATCAACCTGATCTCCGGGCAGGTGTCGATCAAATATGGCCTGATGGGTCCGAACCATGCCGTCGTCACCGCCTGTTCGACCGGCGCGCACTCGATCGGCGACGCTGCGCGCATGATCGCGATGGACGATGCCGACGTGATGCTGGCGGGCGGCGCGGAAAGCGCGATCTGCCCGATCGGCATTGCGGGCTTCGCGCAGGCGCGGGCGCTGTCCACCAATTTCAACGATTCGCCCGAACGCGCGAGCCGCCCCTATGATGTCGACCGCGACGGCTTCGTCATGGGCGAGGGCGCGGGCGTCGTCGTGCTGGAGGAATATGAGCGGGCCAAGGCGCGCGGCGCGAAAATCTACGCCGAAGTGCTGGGCTATGGCCTGTCGGGCGACGCCTATCATGTGACCGCGCCGCACCCCGAAGGATCGGGCGCGTTCCGCTCGATGCAGATGGCGCTCAAGAAGTCGGGCCTCAGCCTTGAGGATATCGACTATGTGAACGCGCATGGCACCTCCACGCCGCTCGGCGACGAGCTGGAGCTGGGTGCGGTGCGCCGTCTGTTCGGCGACCAGATCGGCAATATGTCGATGAGTTCGACCAAATCGGCGATCGGCCATCTGCTGGGTGGCGCGGGCGCGGTGGAGAGCATCTTCTGCATCCTCGCCATGCGTGACGGGATCGTGCCGCCGACGCTCAACCTCGATAATCCGAGCGAGAGCTGCCTTGGCGTCGATCTGGTTCCCCATGTCGCCAAGGAGCGTAAGGTGCGCGCGGTGCTGAACAACAGCTTCGGCTTTGGCGGCACCAACGCATCGCTCATCATGCGCGCGATCTAAGAGGCATCGTCATGCGGCGGCTGGGCCTTGGCATATTGCTGATCGGCCTTGCCGTCGCGGCGTTCGTCGGCTTCCGCTTCTTCCATGGATGGACCGAGGCCGGTCCCGCGCCGCGCGCGATCACGCTGGTCGTGCCGGAAGGATCGACGCTGAGCGACGCGGCGGTGCTGCTCAAGCGTTCGGGCGCGGTGCGCTCCGCCGACGCCTTCCTGACCCGCGCGAAGTTTCTCGGGCGTGGCGCGTCGATCAAGGCGGGTGAGTTCGTCATCCCGAAGGGTGCGAGCAACCGCGATATTCTGAAAATCCTTCAGGGCGGCAAGACGCTGACGCGCCTCGTCACCATCCCCGAAGGCATGCCCTCGATCCTCGTGTACGAACGGCTGATGGCGAATGACGAGCTGACCGGCGACATTGCCGTACCGGAGGAAGGCAGCGTGCTGCCCGACAGCTATGCGTTCGACAAGGGCGAGGCGCGCGCCGCAGTGCTCAGGCGGATGCAGACCGCGATGACCAAGCTGCTGGCACGCATGTGGGCGGAGCGGGCGTCGAATACCGTCGCCAAAACCCCGCGCGAGGCGATCATCCTCGCCAGCATCGTCGAGAAGGAAACCGCGCTCGGCAAGGAGAGGCCGATGGTCGCGGGCGTATACAGCAACCGGCTGCGCGCCAATATGATGCTCCAGGCCGATCCGACGATCATCTATCCGATCACGCGGGGCAAGCCGCTCGGCCGCCGCATTCGCAAGTCGGAAATCGCGGCGGTCAACGACTATAACACCTATGCCATGGTCGGCCTGCCCAAAGGACCGATCGCCAATCCGGGCAGCCTGTCGATCCTCGCCGTGCTGCACCCCGCGTCTACGAAGGCGCTCTATTTCGTCGCCGACGGCAAGGGCGGGCACATCTTCGCCGATACCTATCAGCAGCATAACGAAAATGTCCGCAAATGGTTCGAAATCCGCCGCGCGCGCGGGGAATTGTGATCGTCAGCGCAGCACGCGCCGGATCACCATGGAGCGCGCGTACAGCCACTGGCCGACCGCGATCAGGAAGATGACCGCGGGGAAGATCGCCGCCGTCCCGCCTTTGACATGCAGCAGGTCGGTGGCAAGAAACGTGTATCCGAACTGCACGATGACGGCCATCATCGACAGCAGGAGCAGCGATGCGGCGAGCGCCTTGCGCATCAACAGGGCGATCGCGCCCAGCGTGCCCGCGCCGACGGCGATCGCGTAAACGACCCAGGCCCATTGCGGCATCGCGGCAAAGGCGCGGGCGGTGTCGGGGTCGGTCTTGGCCAGTTGATCGAGGTCCGCGCCATATTGCATGACGAAGGCGGCAACGCCCATCAGGTTCCATAAAGCCAAGATAATGCCGATGACGATGAAGGATCGAGTGGCGCGCATGATCGTTTTCCCCTCCCGGCGCCCCGTTGCGGGTTCACCAATTGCCGATCATATACCAAATGAAGGTTGCGCGAAACCGCGTACCCAGCCGTAAAGGAGATCCTCCATGCAGGGACGTTCCGTACCCGATGTGACGCTCAAGACCCGTATGCGGGACGACAGCATCGAAGGCCCCAACCCGTTCCGCTGGCAGGATGTCCAGACCGGCGACCTGTTCCGGGGCAAGCGGGTGGTCGTATTCTCGCTGCCCGGCGCGTTTACGCCCACCTGTTCGACCGAACAATGTCCGGCTTTCGAACGCTTTTACGATGATTTCAGGGCGCTTGGCGTCGATGACGTCTATTGCATCGCTGTCAACGACGCCTTCGTCATGTATCAGTGGGGCAAGCATCTGGGCGTGAAGAAGGTCAAGCTGTTGCCTGATGGATCGGGCGATTTCACCCGGCGCATGGGCATGCTGATCAAGAAGGACCATCTGGGGTTCGGCGACCGCAGCTGGCGCTATGCGATGGTGGTCGATGACGGCAAGGTCGTCGCATGGTTCGAGGAGCCGGGGATCAACGATGTCGGCGAGGATGACGACCCCTATGGCGAGACGCGGCCCGAGCCGGTGCTGGAATGGCTGAAGGCGTACGCATCGGCCTGAATCGATTGGCCGATAGCGCAAACAGCGCGCCCATCATCGTGACGGCGCTGATGGGCGCAGCCGACTTCGCCTGGGCGGACGGATTGCGCCGCGCGCATTTTCCGCCCGAGCGCAATGTGCTGCCGGCGCATATCACGCTGTTTCACCATCTGCCGCCGTCCGCGCTGGCGGAGGTGAAGCAGCGTTTGCGCCTGCTGTGCGCTGCGCCGCCGCCGCCCGCTCGGCTGGCCGAACTAATGCTGCTGGGGCGGGGTGTCGCCTACCGGATCGAAAGCCCGGCGCTGATGGCGATCCGCGATGCGCTCGCGGAGGCATTTGCGGGTATGCTGACGCCACAGGATCAGGCGCGGCCCCGGCTGCATGTCACGGTGCAGAACAAGGTTTCGCCCGCCGAGGCGAAGGCGCTCGCTGTGCGGTTGCAGACGGACTTCCGGCCCCGGTCTTTCGCCATTGCCGGCCTCGCCGCATGGCATTATCGCGGCGGGCCGTGGGAACTGGCGGCTGAATACAGGTTCAGGGGGTAAGGTCAGGCCGGATCAGGCCAGCCCGACTTCCTTCAGCGGCACCGAAGCATCCGCCAGTTGCGCCTGATCGAGCGCCGCACTCGCAATCACATGGGCGCGGCCCTGCACATAATCCTTCACCGCGTTGACGCAATCGAGCGCGAGCAGCTTGCCGCCACGCAGATAGATGACCGAAAAGCTGCGCGTCGCCGGATCACCGCGCACGATCGTCTGGTCAAAGCCGGTGGAGAGGCCGACGGTCTGGAGCTTGAGATCATATTGGTTCGACCAGAACCAGGGCACGGCATGATAGGCTTCTTCCTTGCCCATGATGTGCGCGACGGCGGTCTTGGCCTGATCATTGGCGTTCTGCACCGATTCGAGCCGCATCCGCGCGCCACGGGCGAAGTGATTTTCATGCGCGGCGCAATCGCCCACGGCATAGATGTCGGGCAGCGAGGTGCGGCAATATTCGTCCACATCCACGCCATTGCCGCCCACCGCGCCCGCCGCGATCAGCGGGCCGGTTTCGGGGACGATGCCGATGCCGACGATCACCATGTCGGTTGCGATCCGCTCGCCATCCTGCATCAGCACGGCGGTCGCCTGACCGTCCGTCACTTCGATGCAATCCATCTTCGCGTCGGTGCGCAGGTCGACGCCATGGGCGCGATGCTCGCCCTCGTAAAAGCGCGACAAGGGTTCACCGGCCACCCGCGCCAGCACCCGGTCGAGCGCTTCGAGCAGGACGACCTTCTTGCCGAATTTCGACAGCACCGCCGCCGCTTCCAGCCCGATATAGCCGCCGCCGATCACCGTCACATGGTTGATGCTGTCGATCTTCGCCATCATCGCGTCGACATCATCGCGGCGGCGCACGCCATGGACGTTGGGCGCATCGGCGCCGTTGCAGGTCAGCATGCGCGGATTGCCGCCGGTGCACCAGATCATCTTGCCATAGCCGATCTCGCGGTCGCCCACGGTCACGAATTTCCCGACCGGATCGACGCTTTTGACGCGGTGGCCGAGCAGCATGTCGATCTTTCGCTCTTCCCAGAAGGAGGCGGGGCGGATCAGGATGCGGTCGAAGCTCTTGTCGCCGGCGAAATATTCCTTGGACAAGGGCGGGCGCTCATAGGGCGGGTCCTTTTCGTCGCCGATCATCGCGATCGACCCTTCAAAGCCCGACTGGCGCAGCGAAATTCCCGCCTGAGCGCCGGCATGGCCCGCACCCACGATCAGAACGTCATAATAGCTCACTGCATCCCCCTAGCATATTCGTTGCGGCGTGATTTGGCCCGCTTTGGACAGGCTTTCAAGGGGAAACCGCAGCGGACGATGGGTGGCCGCGGTGAGCGAGGCGACCGGATAGGGTCGCCTCGCTCGATCTTCATGACGGTCAGAAGCGGGCTTTGAAGCCGCCATAAGCGGCGCGGCCTGCGGTCTGGAAGCCGATATTCTCGCGATACTCCTCGTCAAACAGATTTTCGACCCGCCCGTATAGTGAGAGGCCCGGCATGATCTGCACATCCGCGCCGATATTCACCACCGTATAGGCCTTGAGCGTCTCGACGTTGAAGGTCGCGAAATTGGTGTCCAGCGCCTTGCCATTATAGCGCGCCGTTACGTTCGCGCCGAAACGGTCATCCTTCGACCGCCAGGCGAGATTGGCGCTGCCGATATTGCCGGGGCGACGCACCAGGCGGAGGTCGTTTTCGTCCTTCGCGGTCAGATAGGTGTAGGCGCCATCGAACCGGAAGCCTGCGGGCAGCACGAAGTTTGCCGACACTTCGACACCCTCATGCGGGGATTTTCCCGCGAGATTATCGACGGTGTAGACGGGAAAATAGACCGTTATGATGCGGTCGCGCAGCTTCGCGTTGAAATAGGTCACGTCGATCCGGCCATGGCCGCCCAGGAACGACTGTTCCGCGCCCACTTCCCAGCCGGTCGACTTTTCAGGCTTCAGGTCGGGCTTGCCGACGAAACCGCTCGTCGGTGAAAATCCGAACAGTTCGAAAAAGTCGGGCGCCTTGACGCCAGTGCCGCCCGCCGCGTGGAGGCGGGTGCCGAAATCGAAGCGATAGCTGGCCTGTGCATGCCAGGTGGTCGAATCGCTGAAACGGTTGTTGAAATCCTTGCGGATCGATCCGCCCACGCCGATCCGGTCGCCGACGGTCAGCTGATACTGGCCGACGATGCCCCAATTATCCGTCGTGTTGAACGGGTTCGGACCAGTGAGGAACAGCGAGGTGCCCTGAAACTCCTCCCGCTCATAATCCACCGCGCCGGTGATCGCATGGGTGACAGTGTCGTCGCCCAGTTTCAGCGTCGAGGCAAGCGACACTTTGCGGCGGCGGCCGGTATTGCCGAAAGTCTCGACGCCATTGTCATCAAAGGCGCGGCGGCGCGAATTGTTGAGCTGGGCGCTGAGGTCGGTGGTCCAGCGGCCATCCTGTGTGCTGTAATTGGCGCCCACGAGCGCATAGAAGGCGCTGTTGGTATAGTGGCCGCCGGAATCGATCGCATTGCCGGTCAGGAAGTAATCCTGATCGTTGAGGTCCGCATCGGTGTAATTGTAACGCGCGACGGCCCGCAGCGTGAGCTGGCCGATTTGATAGCCGAACTTGCCATGCACGGTTCCGATCTTCGATCCGATGTCGCGCGAGCCGCCCGGCGCGACGACGAAACCGCCAATGCCCGAATAGGAGCCGCCAATGGCATAATCGAGATCGCCCACGACGCCCGCGCCGCGCACCGCTCCCTCAAGGGTGCCGAAGGATCCGCCCTCCAGCCGCGCCGCGAAGCCCGGCATCTCGCGCCCGCTGGCGGTGATATAGTTGATGACCCCGCCGATCGCGTCGGAGCCGTAGAGCGCGCTCTGCTCGCCGCGCAGGATTTCGACCCGCGCGCCTGGATCGGACGTCAGCGTCGCGAAGTCGAACTCGCCGGCATAGGGATCGGCCGCTTCGATACCGTCGATCAGCACCAGCGTATGATTGGCCTCCGCGCCGCGAATGCGAACCTGCGTCTTGCCGCCGACCGGGCCGGTGCGGTTGACCGCAATGCCCGGCACATCGCGCAGCACATCGGAGAGGATCGTCGTCTGGCGATTTTCCAGATCGACCGGCTGGATGACCGTGGCCGACGAGCCGAGGGTCGCGGTGGAAATGCCGCCATCGCCCCGGCTGGCGGTGACGAGGATCGTGTCGGTCACTTTGGCCGGCTCGTCAGCGGCGGCGGCCTGCGCGAAGCCCGCGACGGGCAGGAATAATGCACTGCTCATCAGCGCGCGGAATCTGGATGTCGTCATGGTCAATACCCCCTTGGCGCCTTGGAGCAACGTCCGGCGGGGGCTTGCCGCTATCGCTTGTGCCGGCGTCGGCCTGCACGCGAACGAACGGTCGGCGCAGGGCAGGGGGCAGGCACATTACCCCCGACCGCGCACCGATGCGGCCCTGGCCGCATGGATTCGTCGCTCAGACGGAGAGTGACCGTGCCATGACCTTTCCCTGGACCATGACAAAGAGCGACCGGTGCGCTGGCAGGTCTCCTGGCTTGCGGGTCGTCGCTTGCTGTGCGGCCTTCCCGGAACGCGCATCCTTATGCGTTCGCCCCAGTGACCTCCGTCATGCGGCATGACGGAAGATGCACATCTCGCTCACCGCTCACAGTTGCAGGGACAGCCGCGGATCGGGTGATCCGACCCGAAAGCCGATCATCCGCACCGCATTCCCGTTTTAAGCCCTTGCGGGCACCAGCGCGATCTTCGGCAAGGCAGAACCTCGCCAAGCCGGCCCTTAATCCTGTTTGCGCGTCAGGCCAACGGCTTTGTTTGGCCGCTTCATGCCGAGGGCGCGAGGGACGCGAGGAAATCATCGTCCGGACGCATGCCGTAGCCCGACGTCATCCGGTTGGTCAGGTTGAACACGCCGATCAGTTCGATCACATAATAGATTTTCGCGTCGCTCAGGCCTGCATCCCGCAACGCCCGCACATCGGCGGCTTCCATGCGTCCGGGCTGTTCGGTCAGCTTGACGCAATAATCGGCGATCGCGCGCTCCTCGACGGTCAGTTCGACCGTGCGGTAATTGATCGCGATACGCCGCGCGCGACCATGATCGCCAATCTCTTCGCCCAGCTTGTGCCCGTGAATGAGCAGGCAGGTGGGACAGGCATTGATCGAGGATACGATCACGCCGATGAACTCGCGCTCGGCAAGGGTCAGCAGCCCATAGGCCGGATCAAGGAAGATGGGAGACATGAAAGCGCCCGCACGCGCATAACCGGCCTCGTCATAGCCCGCGAGAATGCGCGTGGAATGGAGTTCGGGTACCGGCATGGTATCGACCCATTCCTGCGGCAGCTCATAGCCTTCAACCCCAGGCAGATAGGCATAAGGGTCGTTGGATTTGAACTCCGGGGTCAGGGTCGATTTGCGGTCAGCCATCAGCGTCTCTCCAATTATCATTTCGTGTGGTGATAATCGGATATGGTTGCGCTGTCATCTGCGGAGGCCGCCGCTACTTCCGGTGTTTCGGGAATTTTTCTGGCTGAATCTTGGCTGCTACGGACACACCTTAAATCTGCTTACTATGCTTTCCTGCGATATCTTAACTGCGCACCAGCCTTGGCCGACGATTTACCTATTATGATGATCGCGATCTCATTCACGCCCTTGCCACGCTCCTCTGGGGCATATGGGCAAAGCGGCGCTTCAAATCATGGGGAGTGTGCTCCCCATGATTTGAACACGCAAACGCTGACATTAACGACAATTGGAATGAGCTTAAGTTATCCCGGAATGGAATATAATCCCATCACACCGACCATTGCGGCGGGCCGTTATAGCCGCGCTGCGGCATTTCGCGGCCGCGGTTGATGGTCATATTTTTGATACGCCAGCCTTCGCCGGTGCGCTCGAACTGCAGTTTATAGATTGCCAGCGACCAGTGACCGTCATTGTCCTCGACCGGCCGTCCATTGGGCCATTTCGACAGCGCGATCAGATGCCAGTGTCCGCGCGCGACATCGCCGTCCACATCGATCAGCGGGTTCATCACATTGTGCGAAACATAGGGAGTGGCCCGCAGCGTGTTGAAAAGCGCGCGCACTGCCTCGCGCCCTTTTGCCTGGCCGATCGTGCCGCAGTCGTCCCAGATGCCATCTTCCGTGAACAGATCGGCAGACGGGCCCATATGGCTTGGTCCCTGACCTTCCCAGCCGCCGTCATTATAGTGAGTGTAGAGCGACATCAGCCGCGTAATATCTTCATGATCCTCGATCAGCTGCACTCGCTCTTCGAGCGTCGTCGGCCGCTTGCGATTGGGACCGAAGGATGTTCCTTCGAACGGGTCTGAGGCATTGGCCATGATTCACTCTCTCCTTGATAAGCTGATTGATCGGGCGAGGGGGGCGACGAGCATCGTCAGCCCTGTCGAACCCTCGCGGCCATCACTGCGCCGTCAGCCCGCCATCGACCAACAGAGCGGTGCCGTTGCAGAAAGACGCATCATCCGAAGCGAGGAAGGCGATCGCCGAAGCCATTTCCGAAGGGTCTCCCAACCGCCCGGCGGGTATGATCGCCTTGATCTGGGCGGTCTGGACTTCAGGATCGTCCAGCGAATCCCCGAGCATCGCGGTTTTCGTCCAGCCAGGGTGCACCGAATTCACGCGGATGCCATGTTTCGCATTTTCGATCGCCACCACCTTGGTCAGCATCAGGACGGCGCCCTTGCTCGCGCAATAGGCGCCACCATATTCGCCGGCCACGAGCGATGCGGTCGACGCGACGTTGACGATCGCGCCTACGCGTCCGGTCGATTGCCACTCGCGCGTCGCAATCCGGCAGCCCAAAAACGCCGTGGTCCCGTTGACATCAAGCTGGCGACGCCAGTCGGAGAGTTCCATGTCGACGACATGGGCCTGAATGGCGATGGCGGCGTTGTTCACCAATATGTCCAGCGCGCCCAGCTCATCCCGCGTCGCCTGGAGAACATTCTCCCATGACGCTTCGTCGACGGCATCATGCGCGATTCCGATCGCGCGATAGCCCGCCTGTCGAAGCTCGGCAGCCCGTTCCTCGACACCGGCCTGATTAAGGTCGGTCAGCGCAACCAGCGCGCCCTCTTCCGCCAGGCGCTTCGCCGTCGCAAAGCCAATCCCGATCGGAGAGGCCGCTCCTGTCACGATCGCTACCTTGTCCCGCAATCCTCTCATACCCACTCCCGCTATTGAAATTCGTTTCCGCTAGAGCGGATTCCGATCGGTCCGCTTTGATTGCGCCAATTTTGTCTGATTGGTCGCGTCTCGATCAAGTCGTTGAGTGATCTTCCCCGACTGGAAACCGCCCTAAACCGGCTCGCTCGACGGCCTGAAGAATTCCCGCGGGCCGTAAAGGACCACCTTGTGCGATCTGAACAGCCATTTTCCGTCGACCCGCACATAGGTGTCGTCCAGATAGGCATGAACTTTCACGACATTTCCGTCATGCAATCCGCCCTCGAAGAAGCAGTTGAAGAAGCCTTTGGCCTCATTCTCGGTCTGTTCCGATATGACATGGCCGGTTGCGTAGTGCGCCATGAAGGTCATGGCAGGGTCAATTTCCTCTTTGAAGAAAGCTCTTATCTGCTCCCGCCCGTACGAGCATGGCCCGCCGACCGCGGTTTCATCGAACACGCCGCTTTCCGCGAAACATTCGGCGGCTTCGTCCCACATCCGCCGGTCCTCATAAGCCGAGAACCGACTTACCAAATCGCGAATTTCCTCACGATCGATAAGCTGCTGCAATTTTTTTTCCATGCCGGTTTCCATCCATATCGCCTTTCGGAGCAAGGCACGAGGCGGCGCTTCGTGCAACAGAAGGCGCTGCGTGGCTCAATCGATGGCGAAACGAGGCACGCAAGCCGTCAAGAATAGTCCAGCCAGGGCAACCGATACCGGCAACCTGCAGGATGGCGTCACTGATTCCTGAGCTGACCTTCCAATGGCTTGTCGCCCAGAGCCGTATGCAGTCTCCGGTGGAAATGATGAATGGCGCTTTCATTGCGGCCAAAGGTGAAATGTTCCTGAGCGCCGGAATAGACTGTTTCCTGAATGCTCTTCACGACCGGGCAATCCTCATCGATCACGACCTGATGCGTACTGCTGGCCCAGTTGAGAACATCTTCTTCCATCGGCGTGTCCTTGAACGGACCGCTGACCACGGTGCGCGAAATCGTCACAGATTCGCCCGGATTATTGCCCGGCAGAATCTGGTTCATGAACATACGCTCGAGCGCGACGAACCCTTCGGGCTTTTCGCCACCGGAAAACGCGCTCACGCTTGCACAGGTCATGAATGTGGAAGGGAAGAAGGTGACGCCACGTTGCACGAAGAGCTTCAGATCGTCCATCGATTCAGGATCGCACTGCTCGTCGATACCCAGAACCGGGGAAATCAGTTCACCATGCAGGCCCCTGTCCTCGATCTTGAGCACGCCCGGAATGACGAAACTGCCAAAGCTTTGCGCGTGAAGGCTGGGGAAATGGTAAGTTTCGACATAGCCCTCATAAGCCAGCTTCCAGTTCGCGGCAGGCACCTCTTTCAGGTTGACCACATGGAAGCGGTCAAAGCCGAATTTAGGAATGAGGGCGTTGATTTCCGGGCCGAGAAACTCGTCGAGGTTAAGCGGCAGGTCGGGGGTCAGCATCGCCCAGATCAGGCCATCGCGCTCCTCGACGGCGAGTTCGGTCAGGCCGTAATCGGCCTTTTCGACTTCGCCGAAAATTCCCTCGCTGGGCAGCGCCAGAAGGCGGCCGTCCAGTCCATATGTCCAGGCATGATAGACGCAGGTGAAGCGCGGCTTCTTGCCCTGACCTTCCTGCACCACGATCGCGCCACGGTGACGGCAGGCGTTGATGAAGAGCCGAACGTCGCCGGATTTCTGACGCACCAGAAGCATTGGCACCCCAAGGCGGGTCAGCGCCCAATAGCTGCCAGGCTCGGGCAACTCCTGCGACAATGCCAGCATCATAGGCGTGGTGCGCAGCAGCTGCACTTCCCGTTCCCAACGATCGGGATCGGTATATTCGCTCACAGGAACCTTGAAGATGTCGGGCGCAAGAGTGGGACTTTTCTGCGCAACCAGCTCGACCAGCTCGTCGTACAGAGCGCGCATCTCGGATTGCTCGAAGCCAATCATGTCACACCGCTCCTATGGACTTTATTTTCCAAACACTTCCCGCCTGTTTTTGGCGCGATTCGAAATTCTCTATGTCTGGCTAATTTCGCATGTCGCCCGGCGGAAAGTCAATCAATTTTAGAATGATCGCCCTATATTTTGTCCCGTTCTTCCACCTATGCGGCGAGCGGCAGGAGGTTCAGTCCTTATAGCGATCGTTTCGACCCATCCTGAAGGATCTTGGGTAGGAGCGGTGTCGGCGCAACGGCGCCAACACCGCAAGTCTCGTAAGTCTTATCCCTGTCGGGCAATTACCCTTGGAAGTATCGGCGGTTATATTCGGCGAAGGCCGCGTCGACCTGCGCGGGTGTCAGGCCATATTGTTCCAGACTATAACTATAGCTGCCGAACTCACCATGCGTGTCGGTTTCTTCCCACGTCCGCAGCGCCTGCTCGCGAGCGGGCGTCAACTCGCGGCCCATCAGTTTGTAGACGTCGCGGACCACGCCAAACGTGTCTTTCCTGAGATCGTCATACTGGACATCGAGGAGATCGATTTGCGAGCCGAGGGCATCGAGCTGTTGCAAATGCCGGTCCATCTCCGTCGACCAGAGCCGAAGGACATAGGCGCCCACTGCATGCATATCGATCACATCCATGGACGTGCGGAACAGCATTTCAATCAGGCGGCAAGTCGACGCGATGACTTCATGGACATCGCGATGCATGAATATATATTTGGCATTGGGAAACTGCTCGACCAGCAGGTCCATATTCCCGATGTGCGGCGGTGTTTTCAATATCCAGCGCCGGTCGCCATTCGCGCTCGGGCGTCCACCCTTCTGCCATTGCAGATATTGCAGCATCTGCTTGAGAAAGACGTAAGAACTTTCCAGAGACTGCGATCTTACCCAATCATAATAGTTGGGAGTCGGCAGAACCCAGCAATGTCCCACCGTCTTGAAGGTCGGCAATTGCACGAAAATATCTTCCTCGGCATCGTCAACCTTCACCGAATGGGACTGCATCAGGCCCAGATTATTTTTGATCATGGCATCGATAATTTCGCGATCGGCCGCAATGCGGGGATCTTCTTCGCCAGCCACTGCATTCGGGACGCGCGAGGGATTGAGCGACTCCCAATGTTTGACGCTCAGCGTGTCCGGATCGGCCGCGAGCAGGCGCTGCAACTTGGTAGATCCGACCCGCGTCATGCCCAGAATGATGAGCGGATCATCGACTTGCTCGTCGAGAATTTCGGGATGCTTCTTCAGGTCGTCGGCGAAACGCAGGCCATTGACCAGCCAGCGATGGACGATGGCGGACATGGTCGCCCTGCCATCCTCGTTCAGCAGGACGTTCTCGTTAATATCCTTCAGGAAATGCGCCATCCCCTCGCGGGGATCGAAGTCACCGAAATCACTCAGCCCGGTATCGGCACAGGCCGCAGCGATCATATTTTCCATCGATAATTTCGATGCGGGGTGAGACGTCTCCATTGAAGGCTCCTTTAACCTTGATACCTGCTGTGCCCAGATCAGGGCGATGCGAAATGTGGTGGGAATGGTCTTGCGTTCGGCTTCGGCGATCAACCGAAGCCGGAACGACGATGCGTGGCTTCAGCCTTCGATGAACCTGCACTCTATGCCGCAGCGCGACTTATAATCCGCTTCACGGCCGGCGAGTTCGGCTGCCCGCTCCGCCGGTCCCACAGACGGGAAATCTGCGGGAAGTGCGGAACGGATCATGTCGAGCTTGACGACCCTGGCGCCCGTTGTGGCGTCATGGGGATCGGCTACCGGCGCATGCATCCCTTCCCAGCGCATGGCCATGCAGCCTTCGTGCAGACCGTCCGTATCCATCCAGTTCGCGACGCCGGGATCACGGTGGCTCACGATATAGGTATAGGTGCCGTCGGCATTCTGATGCGATTGACAGCCCGTCCGGGTTCCCGACTTGCTGACGGTATTCCGTGAGATCAGCCAGGGAGACGTGACGCTCAGGCTCATATATTCCGCGCCCTGCGGAAGGATGTTGAAGATCAGCGCCTCGTCATCGGCCAGCTGATACCGGCCTTGCGTAATCATCGACGGTTTCGTCGAGTGACCGCGCTGGAGCGCATCCCCGAAATCGTTGATCGGGATCGATTTGTACAAATTCTCAAACTGGACGATCGTTTGCGCGCCGAACTTCATATAGCGTGCGGCGATGGCGACACGGTCATCGAACGTCAGCGCAGGGGTTTGCGGCCCGGCGACCTTGCGGAAGGACATGGCGCGCGGCCGCTGCGTGTGCCAGTCGTTCAACGCTTCCCGGACAATGACGAAAACGCCGCCCTTCGATTTCAGGTGCAGGCTGCCGTCCTTGGGGTCGTCGGGTCCGATCGTGATGCGCGATGCGCCCTCGCTATCCGTGATTATTCTGTTCTCGTCCGCCGCATCCACTGTCCGTTCCCAATCGGCCCAGCTTTCCACTTCGGCACCCGTCAGGGCGACGTAGATGGCCACGCTGAACCGGCCCGTCGGTCCTGTCGGCCTGGCGTCAAGGACATAGGTGGATGCGTCATCGATGAAGGCGTACCGATATATGTTATCGGGATTATCGAAGCAGAACCGCGATCCCGTTACCTCATCCCCCATCCACTCTTTCCGGGGCGTTTGAATCCAGACCAGGCCTGGATTCTGGGGATCCCTGTTTGCGGCAGACAAAGTGGCATAGCCAGCGCATTCGGAAACGACCTGTTCGAAAGTCTGCCGGGCGTCCTCTGAATTGGCCCAGGCCAATTTACTCAGAAGTTGCCGACCCTCCTCAATCGCCTTTTGCATTTCGTCTGTCTTGAGAATGGCCGCTGTCGTCGCTTCAATTTCGAACTGCTGCGCGGTCGCCAAAGGGTGAACGGATCCTACGTCCGAAGAAGAGATGGGAGCCTGCTGGTCAACGCCCGGCATGTTGTCGATCTCGTTCATACGATATTCTCCAGTTGCTTTTTTCAGGCTGAAAGCGGTCGTCATCTTCTTGCGTAAAGGATCGGCGTGGCCGCGGCATCGGCAAGCGGCATTCCGCTGGGGACGCGGCGACGTCCGACGCCGGAAACTTTGCCCGCAGCGTTCAAACCGCCATAGGCCGCTCTCGCTCGTGCGTCGTCGACGGATGCCCGTGGCTGTTCCCGTCCCGAAATGCGGAGCGATCCGGTGATATCGGCGAAATCCGCGACAAAAAAAGGCTGGTCGATGTGAAGAGCATATCCGTCACCGCGCCAGCCATCGCCGATCATTTTTTAGACGATGCGTCTGCGTTTGCAGCCATGACGTCATAGGGCAGTTCTTCAGGCTGCACGTTGCGGCGCAGGTGATTGCCGTTATCGACGTTGAGCGTATCGCCGGTTACAGCCGCATCCGGATGGCAAAGCCACAGGCAGGCCGCCCCGACCTGCCGGGGCGTGACAGGCCGACCGAGCGGAATTTCCTTCAAAAGGACTTTCCGGGCCACTTCATGTTCCAGCAATATCTTCGACATCGGCGTATCGATGAGGCCTGCTTCCACCGCGTTGATCCGGATGTTCCGCGGCGCATATTCAAGCGCGGCATGTTCAACCAGCACCTGCGCCGCGGCCTTGGCGCTGCCGTAGCTGCTATAGCCGGGAACCGGCATCGACGCGGCGGTCGACGTGATCACCACCATCGCGCCGCCATCGCGCATGTGCCGCGCCATATGTTTGATGAAATAGAACGGGCCAAAGAAGTTGATGTCGAACGCTCTCTTGACGTCCTCCGGGTCGATGGCGTCGATCATGCCGACAAAGGGCACGCCCGCAGCCATGATCGCGATATCGATGGGACCATGGGCGGCGGCGGCGGCTTCGGCCATCGCCGCGACTTCCGCCTCGATCGAGGCATCGCACCGTACCGCAAGGCCGCCGGTAAGACCGGCCAGTTCCCGCACGCCGTCGATGCTCCGCGCGCCGACAGCTACGCGGGCGCCCTGTTCTGCGACTAACTTTGCGGTTTCCCAGCCAGTGCCGCCGCGTGCCGAAGCACCAAGAACAACTGCGGACTTATCCTGGAACGGCAGCATGCATATATCCTTTCCGTGTACTTTTATGATCATCGGCCGCATTGAGACGCCGACTATATTTCCGGTTCACATGCGCGCTGCATTCATCCGACGCCGCTCGCAGATCGTTGACATCATCTTCCAGTCGATACCGGCCTGGCGACAGGGAACTACAGACCTTCAGATCCGAACGGGTTAGCATAGGCCCAATCGCACTGGATCGGCAATTCTTTCACGTTTCTCGAACAACAGAGCGGCAGCACGCTCGCCCCCGTCGCCCTTCCGTGAGAAGAATTGGCACGTAACCAAGGCTGCGGAAAAACCTCCGCTCGTTCTAAAAGATAGGAAGCTCTGTCACCTCTCCGGCCAATTAACATTTCGGCCGTTTTTCGCCGACCTCTTAGCGCGGCACTATCGACATGGGGGGTCAATCTGTCAATAGAATGAACGTCCTTTTTATTACGAAAAGACGTATGAATTGGGTAGTCTGCATCGCTGCGCTACTGTGAGTCAGCCGATATCCGGACGGCGGAATGAGGACTCATCTTGAGCCTCATTCCGCCCGGATTTGAGAGCGCCTTCCGCATCGCAAGCGAGACTGGCCGACACCTGTCAGATTGCTTCCTTCGCCTCCGCGATCATCCTCAATACCTCGTCCGCATGCTCTTTCCGGCAGATGAGCAGGTCGGGGAGATACACGTCGCGCTGGTTATAGACGAGCGGCGAACCGTCGATGCGCGAGCAATGGAGGCCGTGCGCCTGGGCGACGGCGGCCGGGGCCATGCTGTCCCACTCATACTGGCCACCGCTGTGCAGATAGATATCCGCCTGTCCCAGAATCACCGCCATCGCCTTGGCTCCGGCGGAACCCATGGGAACCAGTTCGGCGTTCAGATATTCGGCGACAGCGACCGCTTCCGCTGCGGGCCGGGTCCGCGAAACGACCATGCGCAGCTTGTCCGGCGCCGCGGGAAGCGGACGGGGCTGGTCGGTACGCAGGACGGTGCCGCCGTCCAGACCCGGCAACGCCACCGCGCCGATGCTGGCGACGCCGTCGATGGCCAGGCCCACATGGACCGCCCAATCTGACCGCGCCTCGCCATATTCGCGTGTACCGTCGACCGGATCGACGATCCACACCCGGCTCTTGCCGAGCCGTTCCTCATTGTCCTTTTCCTCTTCGGACAACAGGCCGTCATCGGGCCGCTGCTCGCGCAGCGCATGCACGAGGAACTGGTTGGCGGTCTGATCCCCCGCCTTGCCCAGCGCCTTTGCCCCGAACATGCCCGACGCCCGCACCTCCAGAAGGATGCGGCCCGCCGTTTCGGCCAGATGAACCGCGAGTTCCGCGTCGCTCATCTGGTTCATGGGATCAATCGGGCGATGATGGCATCGGCCGCCTGTTCCGCCGTCATTTCTGCGGTGTCGATGTGGATTTCAGGGTCTTCGGGCGCTTCATAAGGGCTGTCGATCCCGGTGAAGTTCTTGAGTTCGCCCGAACGCGCCTTCTTGTACAGACCCTTGACGTCACGGGCCTCCGCCTCGTTCAGGGAGGTGTCGATATGCACCTCGATGAACTCGCCGGGCTGCATCATCGACCGCACCATGTCGCGCTCCGAACGGAAGGGCGAGATGAAGGCGGTGATGACGACCAGACCAGCATCCGTCATCAGCTTGGCGACTTCGCCCACCCGGCGGATATTTTCCACCCGGTCGGCATCGGTGAAGCCCAGATCCTTGTTGAGACCGTGGCGGACATTATCGCCGTCGAGCAGGAAGGTGTGGCGGTTCATCCGCGCCAGCTTCTTTTCGACAAGGTTGGCGATGGTCGATTTGCCGGCGCCCGAAAGGCCGGTGAACCACAGGACGGCGGGTTTCTGGTTCTTGAGACCGGCGTGGAATTCGCGGGTGACATCCGTCGCCTGCCAATGGACATTCTGCGCGCGGCGCAGGCTGAAGTGCAACATGCCCGCAGCAACCGTGGCGTTGGTGATCTTGTCGACCAGAATAAAGCCGCCCAAGGTCCGGTTGGCCTCATAGGCTTCGAACACGAGTTGCTTGTCGGTCGACAGGTTCGCGACGCCGATGGCGTTGAGATCCAGCGTCTTGGCCGCCAGATGCTCCATCGTATTGACGTTGACCTGATATTTGGGCTGCTGGATCGTCGCGGTGACGGTCTGTGTGCCCATTTTCAGCCAATAGGGGCGGCCGGGCAGCATTTCCTCGTCCGCCATCCACACGATCGTCGACTCGAACTGGTCGGCGGTCTGCGGCGGATTGTCGGCGAGCGCGATGACGTCGCCGCGCGAGCAGTCGATTTCATCCGCGAAGCAGAGCGTGACCGACTGGCCGGCGGTTGCGACATCGAGATCGCCTCCCAGCGTGACGATGCGGCTGATCGTGCTGGTCTTGCCCGAAGGCAGAACGCGCACGGCGTCGCCCGGCCGCACCGTGCCGGTCGCGATCAGGCCTGAAAAGCCGCGGAAGTCGAGATTGGGACGGTTGACCCACTGCACCGGCATGCGGAACGGCTTGTCGGCGTCGGTGGCGCTGTTCACCTCGACGGTTTCGAGATGCTCCATCAGCGATGGGCCCTGATACCAGGGGGTATTCTCGCTCCGGCTGGTGATATTGTCGCCCTTGTAGCCGGAAATCGGCATCGGCACGAAATGATCGATGCCGATCGAACGGGCGAATTCGGTATAGTCCTTCAGGATGCCGTCATAGACCGCCTGGTCGTAATCGACGAGGTCCATCTTGTTGATGGCGAGGACGATATTCTTGATACCGATCAGATGCGCCAGATAGGAGTGGCGGCGCGTCTGGACCAGGATGCCCTTGCGCGCATCGACCAGGATGACGGCGAGGTCGGCGGTGGAGGCGCCGGTCACCATGTTGCGCGTATACTGCTCATGACCGGGGGTGTCGGCGACGATGAACTTGCGCTTTTCGGTGCCGAAGAAGCGGTAGGCCACATCGATGGTGATGCCCTGTTCGCGCTCGGCGGCGAGGCCGTCGACCAGCAGGGCGAAATCGATTTCCTGCCCCTGCGTGCCGACCTTCTTGGAGTCGGCGGCGAGCGCTTCGAGCTGATCTTCGAAGATCATCTTGCTGTCATAGAGCAGGCGGCCGATCAGCGTCGATTTGCCGTCGTCCACCGACCCGCAGGTGATGAAGCGCAGCATCGTCTTGTGCTCGTGCACTTTAAGATATTCGTCGATGTCCTCCGCGATCAGGGCGTCGGTCTTGTAGATCGGGTCTTCGGATTGGGTGAGGGTGTCGGTCATGTCGCTTACCTCGTCGTCCCGCGCGAAGCGGGAATCATATGGTCATGGAAGGTTCGTGTCAGGCGGCGAGTCCCCGGCTTTCGCCGTGGCTGGCGCTCCGTCATCCGCGCGGCGGATGACGGAATGCGTCAGAAATAGCCTTCCTGTTTCTTCTTCTCCATGCCGGCGCCGCCGGCGTCCTTGTCGATGGCCCGGCCTTGCCGTTCCGACGTGGTGGTCAGGAGCGTTTCCTGGATCACCTGAGGCAGCGTCTTGGCCTCGCTTTCGACTGCTCCGGTCAGCGGATAGCAACCCAGCGTCCGGAACCGGATCGAGCGCATCACCGGCTCTTCGCCTGGCTTGAGCGGGAAGCGCTCGTCATCGACCATCAGCAGCATGCCGTCGCGCTCCACGGTGGGGCGCTTGTCGGCGAAATACAGCGGAACGATGGGAACGTCGTTCAGATGGATATACTGCCAGATGTCCAGCTCGGTCCAGTTGCTGATCGGGAAGACGCGGATGCTTTCGCCCTTGTTCTTCTTCGCATTGTAGAGGTTCCACAATTCGGGCCGCTGGTTTTTGGGGTCCCAGCCGTGCGAAGCGGTGCGGAAGGAAAAGATGCGCTCCTTGGCACGGCTCTTTTCCTCGTCGCGGCGCGCGCCGCCGAAGGCCACATCGAAGCCATAAAGGTCGAGCGCCTGCTTCAACCCTTCGGTTTTCCACATGTCGGTGTGCAGCGCGCCATGATCGAACGGGTTGATGCCGCGGTCCTTGGCTTCCTGGTTCTGATAGACCAGCAACTCCATGCCGCTCTCCTGCGCCATGCGATCGCGCAGCTTGTACATTTCCTTGAACTTCCACGTCGTGTCGACATGGAGCAGCGGGAAGGGCGGGGGCGACGGGTAGAATGCCTTGCGGGCAAGATGCAGCATCACCGCGCTGTCCTTGCCCACCGAATACATCATTACCGGCTTTTCAGCCTCCGCGACGACTTCGCGCAGAATGTGAATGCTCTCCGCCTCAAGGCGTTCGAGATGCGTTAATGTGGATTTATCGGTCAATTCAGCCACCCCTCGACACTTCATTTTTCGTTACCACCGCGTCATCGCAGCGGAAGCTTGACCCCAAAGCTCCCATGTGGGAACAAAATGAATGTCGACGCTTTCCGGCTATCAGCGAGAATTGTCGCTTCCGTTGATAAGCGGGATTCACGAGGATCCGCCGTGGACGACATTCATGCGTTCGCTGCTCGAGCAGACTTATGCACGGCGCGCTTTTCTGGTCATAACCCTGGCCAACGCCATGCCGTCGCAGGCGCCGGCGGTCGTTCATATCGCGGCGGGCCGGGCCGCGCATGAGCCTCCACTGGATTTCCAGCGAATCGCCACGATGGGACTAAATCCCTACGGCGCCATGCGTCCTGGGCGGGTTTATGCGCTTGAGGAAATGCTCGATCACAGCGATTCGGCCCAACGCGACCAGCAGCGGGACGCGCTGAATGCCATGGGCGTACATTTTGGCCGCTGGTTACGAATAAGGGCGAGCGGCTTTGCGGACGCATGGGTGCTGCTGGTGCGGGAACGGGAAGATTTCAGCGCCTTTGCTTCCTCGTTGCTGTCCTCCATCGTCCCCCATTTCGCCGCCGCTCTCCAGACCTTCGTTGCGCTTAGCGAGCAGCGGTTATCGTCTGCGATGGCGAACCGGGCATTGGAACGAGCAGGCGTCGGGCAAGTTGCGTTTGATAGCAGCGGCCGGGTCATTTCGGCCGATGCGCTCGCCGAAACGCTTTTGTCCTTCCGCCCGGAAGCGGGGCCGATGGCGGGGCGGAGGCTGCAACTGCGCCCCGATGTCGCGCAGGCGCTCGAGTCCGCATGTGCCGCGCTGGCCAGTGGCTCTAAAGATTTGCGGCGCTTGATCTGCCTCGAAACGCAGCATGATCTGAACATGCTTTTGCGACCGTCCGACCTCAATCTGGGAAAATTCGTACCGCATCCCTCGGTGATCGGCACCCTGAAGATCGGGGTGCGAGAGATGCCGAACGGTGCCGTGCCCATATTGTCAGCGCTATTCGGGCTATCGCATAACGAAGCCTCTCTCGCGCACGGTCTGGCAACGGGAGAATCGATTGGCGAAGCCGGTCGCCGCCTTCACCTCACGGCGGAAACGGCTCGCATATATTCAAAGCGAATCTACGCAAAGACCGGCACGAAGGGGCAGGTCGATCTCGTTCGCGCGATCATGGCCAGTCTGGCGCCATTTGCGTAATGCAGGGGGCGGGGAGGGCGCGCATTAGTGCGCCTGTTCAAACACGCCGGGTGCGGGCTGAAGCAATAGTCTGGCCGCGTCGCGGTTCGCCATGGCGATGGCCGGATCACGCATGGATTGCGCCATCACGATCGAACCATGCATCAGCGATAAAATCTGGACCAGCGCCCTTTCGGGGTCGGCAAGGTTCAGTGGCGCGAGCAGCGCCGCGACGAAGGTGCGCAATCCATCGAAATAAGCGGAGATCGCCCCCTGAACGTCGGGGGAATTGGCTTCCGGGCCGAATTCGGCCATGCCCTTCACGAACGGACAGCCGCGGAATTCCTCGGCCTGAAACGACTCGTCCATCACGTCGAACATGACGAGCACGCGCTCCAGCGGCGAAAGCCCGGCCTGTGCGGTCGCCGTGACCAGCATCTGCATCCAGAGCGCGTTCTTGTTACGCAGATAGGTGGCAACCAGATTGGCCTTGGACGGGAAATGTTTGTAAAACGTCATCTTGGCCACACCGCTTTCGGCGATGATACGATCGATCCCGACCGTGTGGATGCTGAATCGGTAGAACAGGTCTGACGCCGTTTTCACGATCCGCTCGCGTGGCGCGAGGGCGCTGAGCGGCTGGGCGTCCAGATCCATGACATCGAGCACCGCGCATTCCTTTCGTTCGTCCGGGCCAAATTCAGCGCCGCGCCGGCACAGACTGGCCCGCCATTTTTCCGGTTGCAAGAACATACAGGTCTGTATATCTAGCCGCAACATCAAATGTGGAAGGACCCAGCATGAACGCAAAAGTCGTTGTCGTAACCGGTGCAAGCAGCGGTTTCGGAAAGCTTACGGTATTGGAGCTTGCCCGGCGCGGGCATAGCGTCATCGCCACCATGCGCGACGTCGATGGTCGCAACAGCGCGGTACGCAACGAACTGATCGAAGCCGCCAAGGCGGAAGGCCATGTGTTGCAGGTTCTGGAAATGGACGTCGCCGATGACGCATCGGTCAATGCGGCGATCGATCAGGTCGTCAAGCAGCATGGCAAGATCGATGCGCTCATTAACAATGCCGGGTTGATGCCCATCGGCTTGACGGAAGCCTATACGGTCGCCGATGTCGAAAAGCTGTTCGCCGTCAACGTGTTGGGTGCCATCCGCACCGATCGTGCGGTCCTGCCGTACATGCGCGCCGCCAGCAGCGGACTTCTCGTTCAGGTCACGTCCCTGATGGGGCGCTTTGTCATGCCCTTCTTCGGCGTCTATTCCGCGAGCAAATTCGCACTCGAAGCGCTGGCCGAAACCTATCGCTACGAATTGTCGGGCTTCGGGATCGATTCGGTCATCGTCGAGCCGGGTCCGTTCCCGAGCAACCTGATCGCGTCCAGCCCCGAGCCGTCCGACGCCGCCGTCGTGGCGGCCTATGGTGACTTCGCGGCGATCGCCGGCCAGATCAAGGACAATTCCGACCAGTCCCACGATCCCGCCAATCCGCCCCGGCCGCAGCTCGTCGCCGACGCAATCGCAAATCTGGTCGAGGCGACTGAGCGGCGTCCCCTGCGCACGGTCGTCATGCCCGAAGGCCTCGATTTCGGCGTTCAGCAGATCAATGAAGCCGTTGCTCCCATTCAAAATGGCGTCCTCAAGGCCATGGGTATGGAAGGCTTGATCTGACGATGTGTCGGAGGAACGGCAGGCAGGTTCGCGCCCGCCTGCCGTTCCTCACATTATCTCTGCGTAAGGCCGACCGCGCGAGAGTAAGAAACCTCGATATAATTCCGTACCCTTGTTCACGGCCTGAAACTATCTGCGCTCGGTCTCGGCTGCATGGAGATGTCCGGATATTTCGGTGACTCGCAGCAGAGGAAGGGACCAACGATAAGCCATTTGTTGGACGCCACATGCGACCGAGAAATTCTGCCCTGGCCGCGTGACTTTGGCGAGATGCCGATTTTATCCTTGACCCTATCGCGACTTCAGGGCGCATAAGACCGGCGCTCAGGGTCCGAATCGGATCGGGGCAGGGCGCATGAATGTTGTTTGACCAAAAGGGTGACCCGCTCGTGAAACGAGCCGCAAGGAACGATCAACGAGGCGTCCTCATTTCGTTATGATCATCACTCGTGCCATATTCTTTTTCTTTGCCGGGGCCGGGGCGTGATCGCCCGATCCGTTCACCTGCGCGTTCAGCCGCTGCGCCTCATATCGCGATGTGCCTCGGGAAACCTCCTGTGATCGCGTCGCCATGTCTCACGCGCATCTTCGCGACCGGGCGGGTGGGTTTCATGGTTTTCGCGCTGCTTTTGTGTGCGCTTCTGACGAGCGCTTCTGTTCATGCCCAGGAACAGCCCGGACAAAATAATCCTGAATGCAGCATATCGGCACAAGCGGGCATGGCCGACGATGTGTCGATGGAGGACGGCAAGGCTGTGCTGCATGGCGCATGCCATGGCCCGGCCGTCTATCTTGCCGAACGTATCGGCCCGATGCCGCGGTTGTTCCCTATCCTGGACGTGCGCGCGCCTGAACGCATGACGTCGCTCGTCACCCGATCCGCATCGCCTGATCTTCGCCCTCCCAAATCCTGATCGTCTGACCGGCCGCTGTCGCTCGTCCGACAGCCAATCCCCCATGATCAGGACTGATTTGATGAACAGGTTCGTCGCGGCGCTCATTGCCGCATCAACATCCTGCGCCGTTTTCGCGCAGGCCCAAAGCGCTGCGGTCGCCGATCGGGCACCCATTCCGCCGCTTACGCTCGATGACGCAGTGGCTTTGGCGGGCGGTAGCGCACCGGCCGCCGACGCCGCAAAGGCAGGCATCGAGTCCGCGCGCGCGGCGCAGGCGATAGCGGGCCTTCGGCCCAATCCCAGCGTCCAGAGTCAGGTCGAAAATATAGTGGGATCCGGCCCTTATGGCGGCTTCAGCCAAGCTGAAGTCACTGTTGGCCTCAACATCCCGATCGAGCTTGGCGGGAAGCGATCCGCGCGCATCGCGGTGGCCGACGCCCAGACCAATCGGGCGATGCTGGTCGCCGCGATCGCCCAAAGCGACATCCGGCTGCAAGTGACCAGTCTGTATGTCGAGGCGGTGGCGACGGAGCGTCGTCTTGCCACCGCCGCCGATCAGCTCCTTATCGCGCGTGCGGCGTTCCATGCGGCGAAAGTGCGCGTCCAGGCCGGCCGCGCCTCTCCGTTGGAAGAACAGCGCGCCGATGTCGCACGCATCACCGCCGAAGTGGCGCTTGAACGGCAGCAGCGGCTGGCAGAGGCCGCGCGCCGCAATCTGCAACGCCGCATCGGTCGGCCGATCCCAGGTCCGCTCGACACGGGTATGTTGGACCGTCTTCCGGTCAGCACCTCTGGCCCACACGATACGACCGGGGCTGGCACCCTGACGCTGGCGGCGGCCGATGCCGACGTGGCGATCGCTGATGCCGGCGTTGGCGTGGCCAGGTCGCAACGCATGCCGGACGTGACCGTCGGACCCGCGTTTCGCCGGCTGGAGGCGACCAACGACACCGCCGCAGTCTTCAGCCTCTCCGTCCCGATCCCGCTCTTCAATGCCGGGCATGCGGCGGTGGCGCAGGCCAGTGCGGAGCGGACCCGCGCCGAAGCGCAAAGGCGCGCCACCGCCCTTGATGTCGAACAGGCCATCACTGACGCGCAGGCAGAATCGGATAATGCGGCGACGACAGCCCGCGCGGCCAGCGGACCGGCGCTCGCCGCAGCGCAGGAAGCAGCCCGCATCGCGCGCATTGGCTATCGGGAAGGCAAGTTCGGACAATTGGACCTGCGCGATGCCGAGCGAACGCTTGCCGAGACGCGCATTGCCGCGATCGATGCGCTTGCAGCCTATCAAAATGCCAAGGCCCGGTTGGAGCGTCTGACCGCTCCCGTGCCGCACAAGGGGAATTGATCCATGAAGACCAGCATCGCAGCATTGCTGCCGCTCGCTTTGCCCTTTCTGCTCGCAGGTTGCGGCGGCGCGAACATGCCGGGCGATAAAACCGCACCCGGCGAGGAGCATGTGGAAACCTCAGCGGGGCATGAAGAGGGCCTGATCGCGCTTACTGCCCAACAGATCAGCACGGCCGGGATCGAACTGGTCTCTCCCACCATCGGCGGAAGCGCGGGCGCTATCGAATTGCCAGCGACGATCGATGGCGATCCGCAAGCCACCCAGGTCGTATCGGCCGGGATCGGGGGGCGTATCGTGTCGCTCACACGCAATCTGGGCCAGTCCATCGCGCGCGGCGAGACGCTGGCGGTGATCGAGAGTCGAGAGGCCGCTCAGCTCAACGGCGCAATCGAAGCGGCGCAGGCCCGCCTCGCCCTTGCCCAAAGCAATTACGCACGGGAGCGCCGGCTGTTCGCCGAGCGGGTGTCACCCGAACAGGATCTGATCGCCGCGCGCACCGCAGCGACCGAAGCGCGCATCGCCCTGCGGCTCGCCCGCCAGCAGCTTGCGGCGGCCGGTGCCGGTGGCGCCGGTCTGAACCGTATCGCCATCACCGCGCCGATCTCGGGCCAGGTCATCGCCCGCTCCGCGACGCTGGGACAGACGGTGGTGGCGGATGCCGAACTGTTTCGTATCGCCAATCTCGATGCAGTGTTTCTCTCCCTTGCCCTTCAACCAGCGGATGCGGGCCGCGTGAAGCCCGCAGCCACCGTCCGCGTCACGGCGCCCGGCAGACAAGGCACGGCACGGATCAGCTTCGTCTCGCCGGCGCTGGACGCCGATACGCGCCTGGTTCCCGCGCTCGCGCGCCTCGACAACAAAGCGGGCCTGTGGCGGGTCGGCGAGCCGGTCAGCGCTTCGATCCAGCTTGGCGGCGGGGTCGATGGCACGATCCGCGTACCATCGACTGCGGTTCAGACCATCGACGGCAAGGCCGTCGTCTTCGCGCGCGCCGGTAAAGGCTTTCAGGTCATGCCCGTGACGCTCGGCAATCAGGATGGGAACATGGTGGTCGTGACCGGGGGGCTGACCGGCCGCGAAAGGATCGCGGCGCAGAACAGCTTCACCCTCAAATCGGCGCTGGGCGCATCCGAAGCCGGGCATGAGGACTGATCCATGATCGAGCGTATCGTAACGTGGGCCGTGGACCGCCGCTGGCTGGTCCTCCTGCTCACCGCCATCGCCGCAATCGTCGGCGCCGTCAGCCTTTCGCGGTTGCCGATCGACGCCGTCCCCGACATCACCAACAATCAGGTGCAGGTGAACGTCGTCGCGCCCGCGCTATCCCCCGAACTGATTGAAAAGCAGGTCGCTTTTCCGATCGAGACGGCGCTGGCCGGTATCAGGGGGCTGGAAAGCACCCGATCGCTCAGCCGCAACGGCTTTGCCCAGGTCACTGCCATATTCAGCGATGCGACCGACATCTATTTCGCGCGCCAGCAGGTGCAGGAACGGCTGACATCGGCGCAGGAGGCGCTGCCCGGCGGTGTCCGGCCCGAAATGGGACCGATCGCGACCGGGCTGGGTGAGGTCTATATCTGGACCCTCCACTTCGCCGAGCGCGCGCATGACCGGCACAATCCCGGTGAGCCAGGCTTGCAGCCCGATGGCAGCTATATCACGCCCGAGGGCGATCGCCTCGCGAACGAGGCCGACAAGGCGACCTATCTCCACACCGTTCAGGACTGGATCGTGGCGCCGCAGATCAAGTCGGTCGATGGGGTGGCGGGCATCGATTCCCTCGGTGGCTACGAGAAGGAATATCTCGTCGTCGCGGATGTTCAGAAGCTGGCGGCCCTGCGCCTCAGCCTGTCCGACCTCGCCACTGCGCTCGAACGGAACAACGTCGCGACGGGGGGCGGGACCGTCAATCGTAATGGCGAAGGGCTGGCCGTACGCGCCGACGCCCGCATCCTCAGCCTTGCCCAGCTTCGCGATCGTGTGATCCTGTCCCGCGAAGGAGTCCCGATCACCTTGGGTCAGGTCGCGCAAGTGCGTCTGGGGCAAGGGCTTCGCATGGGCGCCGGATCCGAAAATGGCCGCGAGGTCATCACCGGCACCGCGATCATGCGGATCGGCGAGAACAGCCGTACCGTCTCGTCGGGTGTAGATGCCAAACTGAGGCAGATCGCGCCCTCGCTCCCCCGCGACATTGTGGTCGAGCCGGTGCTGGACCGTACCAGACTGGTCGATGCGACCATCACCACGGTCGTCTGCAATCTCGCCGAAGGGGCGTTGCTGGTCATTGCGGTGCTGTTCCTGCTGCTCGGCAATTTCCGCGCGGCGATGATCGCGGCGCTGGTGATCCCGATCACGATGCTGCTGACCGGCTTTGGCATGTTGCGCTTTGGTGTTTCCGCCAATCTGATGAGCCTGGGTGCTCTGGATTTCGGTCTTATCGTCGATGGTGCGGTCATCATCGTGGAAAACGCGCTGCGCCGGATCGCCGATCACCAGCATCGTGAAGGCAGGATGCTGACGGTTTCCGAACGCCTCGAAACGGTCGCGGCAGCGGCGCGGGAGATGATCCGCCCGAGCGTATATGGGCAGGCGATCGTCATGATCGTCTATGTGCCATTGCTCACGCTGACGGGGGTAGAGGGGCGCACGTTCGAGCCGATGGCGATGACGGTTCTCATCGCGCTTGCTTTCGCCTTCATTCTCTCCCTGACCTTCGTTCCGGCCACCATCGCCATCTGCCTGTCCAGGCGGGTGGAGGAAAAAGAGAACCGCATCGTCGGCTGGCTCCGCCAGCGCTACGAGCCGGGCCTGGATCGGGCCATGCAGTGGCCCAGGACGATGATCGGCATCGCGTTGGGCGCCCTTGCCTTGGGCGGGATCGCCTTCGCCACGCTCGGGCAGGAGTTCCTTCCGCAACTGGACGAAGGCGACGTGCTGGTCTCGGCCTTCCGTGTGGCCGGTACATCGGTCGAACAGAGCCAGAAGATGCAGGCGCAAATCGATCGCGCCCTTTCCGGCATGCCCGAAATCAGGACCGTTTTTTCACGCACCGGCACGGCGGAGGTCGCGGCGGACCCCATGCCGCCCAACGCCACCGATATCTTCATCATGCTCAAGCCGCGCGATGAATGGCCCGATCCTTCCGAGCGGAAAGCGGCTGTGGTCGAACGGATCGAAGCGCGGCTCGCGCAGGTGCCGGGTCATGCCTATGAGGTGACGCAACCGATCCAGATGCGGTTCAACGAACTCATCGCCGGCGTCCGCTCCGATGTGGCGGTGAAGATATTTGGCGAGGATTTTGGCGAGATGAATGCCACCGCCAGCTGCATCGCCGCCGTGCTGCGGCGCATACCGGGCGCGCAGGATGTGAAAGTCGAACAGACAGAGGGCCTTCCCATGCTCGACATTGCCTACGATCAGGATCGCGCGAGCCGCATCGGTGTGACCGCTCAGGATGTCACCGACACGGTGGCGATTGCGGTCGGCGGGCGTGAGGCCGGGCGCATCTATGAAGGCGACCGCAGTTTCCCCGTGGTCATCCGCCTTGCCGACGCCACCCGCGCCAATCTGGAAGCATTGGGCCACACTCCGGTGGCGACGCCCGCCGGATCGTTCGTACCGCTGGCCAGCGTTGCCGACATTGGCGTTGTCGATGGTCCTAACCAGATCAGCCGCGAAAACGGCAAACGCCGCGTCGTGGTTCAGGCCAACGTCCGGGGCCGCGACGTGTCGAGCGTCGTTGCCGAAGCGCAGGCCGCGATCGAGAAGGATGTGGCGCTTCCGGCGGGCATCTGGCTGACGTGGGGCGGGCAGTTCGAAAATCTGGCGTCCGCGCGCGATCGTCTGGCGATCGTGGTGCCGGCCTGCTTCGCTCTGATCCTGCTGCTGCTCTACGGCGCCCTGAAAAGCGTGCGCGACGCCGCCATCGTGTTCACCGGCGTTCCACTCGCGCTGGTGGGCGGCGCGCTCGCGCTTCTGCTGCGCGGCATGCCTTTTTCGATCTCGGCAGCCGTGGGATTTATCGCCTTGTCCGGCATCGCGGTGCTGAACGGACTTGTGATGCTGACGTCGATCCAGCAACTGGTCGAGGAGGGGCGTGATGCGGCTGCGGCGGCTCGAGACGGGGCGCTCGCCCGCTTGCGTCCGGTGGCCATGACCGCGCTGGTGGCGAGCCTCGGATTCTTGCCCATGGCGCTTGGACATGGCGCCGGCGCCGAAGTGCAAAAGCCCCTGGCGACAGTCGTTATCGGCGGGCTGATGTCTGCGACGCTGCTCACATTGTTCGTCTTGCCCACGCTCTATGCCCGCTTTGGTCGCGATCGCGGCCGCGCGGGCATCGGGGAAGGCTGTCCGCGCAAGACGCCGGACGCATCCTGCGGGCGCGCGCCGAGCGTCCCTTTGCCGACATCGCCGATCTCTGGCGACGATCGGGGGTAAAGCTGGCGGCGCTGGAAAAGCTGGCCCAGGCCGACCTGACGCCGCTGCTGCGTCAGGTGGGCGATATCGACATGCCGAGGCTCGTCTCACCGGGCGACGCCGCGACCTATCCCGGCGCGCCCGACCGGGGCGACCGCGGATGGCGACCGCAGGTGCGGTCCGACTGGCATTGGAAAGGCGAGGACGACCTGATCCCCATCAAAAGCCATGATTTTCATTAGGATATGCGATGTAGACAAATAGATTAGAGGCGAGCTTTCCAAGTGTCGTCCGGATATTAATGGTCTGCCATCGCGCTACCCAAAATGTGCGCGGAACCTTCTTCACAGCGGGGCCTTATCTGAAAATATGGCGCGACCCACCCCATTTAGTCTGGCTTTCGATAGCTGGATGCTCGGCCTGGACGCCTCGATGGTCATTGGCCAGCGCCTGTCCCGGCTCATGGCGGGCGACGCCGCGGCCGTCAGGGAGGCCCAACTGATGGTAACGGAGAAGGTGGCCGCCGTAGCGATGCTGCAATGGAAGGCGATGACAGGTGATTTGGGGCACACATCGCCGCAGATTCTCGATGCCTCGCTGCGGCATTACCGGAATGCCGTCCGCAAAAACCAGCGCCGTCTGTCGCGTATCAAGAAGCCGTCCTGACCTTGCTGTCCGGCAGACGATACTGCGTCGTCGCGGTTCTTCGTTCCGACAGTCGCCCCGATCCAACGGCATGCCGCAACATGTAGGATGATCGGCCCGGAAGGCATGGCTTAATCGCGATCGACACCCTATTTCGCATTTCATGAATATCGGTTCATATTTTCGGCTCGAAGGCGTCCTGCTGGCGGGCGCGGTCAGCTTCTATGTGCAGGCGCGCGATGGTGCGCTCTGGGAGATCGGCAAGCTCAAGAATGTGCGCCACCTCCTCCAGGGCCATGTCGTCGTCGAAGGGATAAGGACTGGCGCAGAGGCGATGGCGGTCAACTGGATCGAGGCGATCGAACCGCTGCCGAAGGTTTTGCTTCGCGCGATGTGACGATCGTTGAAAGCGGACGGAATTTTCCGGAAGTCGACCCGCTCAAGGCAGGCGGAAAGCCGTTGGATCGCCATCGCTGAACAGAGGAGCGCGGGTGTCTAACCCGTCTAAATCCTAAGTCTCGCTGTACTTCACGCACCAGATCGACAGCATCACCATGACGGTCGAGCTTTAAGGGCGATCATCATGCCAACACGCTACTCATGCTATCAGCCCGACGGCCGCGCAGAATCTGCATATATTTTCAGAACCGCCAGAAAAAAACACGGCCCCTGCTTCCAGGCGCCGTGTTTCATTTTCAGCATTCACAAACCGCCGAAGATCGGCCGTTAGAAGGCATATTCCACACGCAGGCCGTAAGTGCGCGGCCGGGCGGCGTTGTGATAAACGCCAAAGGTCGTGTCGGTCTGAATGAACGAGACATATTTCTTGTTGAAGACGTTGACGGCGTAGAAGCCGATCCGGAGATTCTGTCCGGGCGGGCTGATGTAGCCGGACGCGTTCACAAGGAAGCGGCTGCCGTCGCGATCGGCCTGCAATTCGCCGCCAGCGCCCGGCGTATACAAGACCGACGAGCGATATTGCGCAATGCCGGAGAGCGATCCGGTCCACGACCCGATCGGGAATTCGTAGCTCGCGTTGAACGAACCCGACCAGTCGGGCGCCTGTGGCGGGGGAGTGCCGGTAAGATCGGTATAGCAACGGCTCAACGTCGGGAGTAGCGGGCCCTCGTTGCCATCATTGATGGTAGGGTTATAGCAGGCGATCGCGGCGTTGAGATAAGGCTTGAAACGGGCATGCTGCCATGCGCCGGTGAAGCCAAGCGTCAGGCCTTCGGTCGGTACGACCTGCGCCTCGACTTCGACGCCATAGTTTTCCAGCGCACCCGCATTGGCTGTTATCGTGCCACCCGACTGCAAATCGATCGTCTGGGTCTGCAAGTTTTTGTTCTTGAAGTAGAAAGCAGCCGCATTCAGGCGAACCTTGTTGTCGAACAGCGATTGCTTGATGCCGACTTCGTGGCTGAAGATCTTCTCCGCCTTCACAGGTTCGATGACGCCGAAGATCGGCCCTGGGAAGCCGCCGGCCTTGAAGCCGCGCGTGAAGCTGTAATACACATTGGTCGGCCCGTTATTCCAGGCGAGTACGAAACGCGGCGTGAAGGCGCGCTGGGAGTCGCTCAGACCGAATGCAAAGCCGGTTGTGAACATAACATCCGCAGACCGTTCTTCATAGGTATAGCGTCCACCGAACGTCGCCTTGAGGTGGTCGTTGAACTGAAGATATCCCTCGGCAAAGGCCGCGAAAGACTTCGTCCTTGCGGTATTATTGGCGCCGAATGCGGTGTCCGCCGTGAGGCCGGTGCCGCCAAGACCCAGGGCCGGATCACCCACGAAACGGGTGTTGAAAATGCCCTTGTCGTCGAGATAGCTGAGGCCGAACAGATAGTTGAACATCCCGTCCAGCTTGGAGCTGACCTGGAGGTCCTGGGTGTAGGAGCGCCCGCCCGACTGCGGCACGGCGAATTCGAAACCGGGCACCTGGGTCAGGTCCGCATCGCCGGCGCTGTTGCGCGTCTTCTGCTTGCGATAGGTGGTCGTGCTGCTCAATTCGAAACTATCGAAGTCGAAGTTCATCTTGAGCGTAGCGCCGTAGAATTTGGTCCTGACCGGCTGCATCTGGACGACGGTTTCGGTGTCGAACAGGTTGGCGGCGTTGGGACCTACCGAACCCGGGAACAGGACGCAGGCATAGCAGGTGTTGTCGTTGCGCTCCAGCGACTGGAGCGGCCCCAGGCGATAGGCGGTATCATAATATTCGCCGCCCAGAACGATGTCGGCGTTGCCGGGAGTCCAGCGCAATTTCCCGCGCGCGCTGTAAGTGCGGCCGCCACCGGCCTTGCCGCCGGTGATCAGATTGCGGACATAGCCGCCATCATGCTTGTAGGTCGCGCTCCCACGGAAAGCGAGATCTTCGCCCAGCGGGATATTGATCATGCCGTTCAGCTGCTGATGATCGAGATTGCCATATTCGGCCCGCATCCGACCTTCGAACTTGTTCGTCGGATCGGCGCTGTTGATGATGATGACGCCGCCGGTTGCGTTGCGGCCATAGAGCGTACCCTGCGGCCCGCGCAGCACCTGGATGCTGCCGATATCGAAATTGTCGACGATCTCGTTAACGGTCAGGGTGCGGGTCAGGTAAGCGCCGTCCTCATAGACCGCGACCGGCGATTCCAGGCCGACGGATACGAAGTCCACGCCGATGCCGCGAATGCGCGCGGTGAAAAAGCCGTTCGTCGTCGTGAAGCTGGCGCCCGGCGTAACGGCCGCGATGTCCTTGATTTCGGTCAGGCCGAGGCTTTGCACGGCTTCGGCCGTGACCGCCGTGACCGCGATCGGGGTCTGTTGCAGATTTTCCGACTTGCGCTGGGCGGTGACGATGATTTCACCGATCTAGCCGGCGCTATCATTGCCCGAAGCGGCTTGCGCATCGGCCGTTCCAGCCGTCGTCTGCGCATAGCTGGTAGAAGCAAGCATCGCGCTCAACGCGACAGCCACAGGCCCCAATTTCCTCATGCAATCCTCCCGGTAATTTTTGTTAGACACTTCTCCGCCTTTGGCGGATAAACCATATTTAAGGTTGTTGCCTGACTTCCTATGGCCAACATGCCGACGCCGCAAGATGCAAATTCGGGCCGATGACAATAATGCTGGAGACTGTGATAATTATGCACTTTAGCTAATGTTGGCATCGACAGGGTACGCGGATTTCAGCCTGTCGAGCCGGCCCTGGACGCCCGGCGGCGCTGAATATCTACTAACGATTATAAAGAGAGGGCGCGGCCAGGATTGTGCGGCGCTCCGGTCGAGGAGAGAACATTGGACGCATCCGAACTTATGCGCGCCGCTTCCGCGCAGACTGGCCTGAATGATTTTGGTCCCGACGATTTCCGCGAGGGCTTTTCCCTTCTGGTCGATGCGATCGATCGCGAGGCCCAGATCCGCGATGGTTGCCGGGCAAAACTGGAATGGAAATTCGTCAACCTGCTGGCGCAACGGCTGTGGTTCGCCAGGGATATGCAGGACCATCCGGAAATCGCCCGCGAGCGCATCCGTTCGCCCCTCATCATTCTGTCTCTGCCACGCACGGGCAGCACCAAACTCCATCGCCTGCTTGGCGCGACGGGCGATTTTCAGACGCTGAATTTCTGGCAGACGATGCGGTTCGCGCGCGTGCCGGGCGCGCCGGATGGGGGCGTGGCGCAGCGGATCGCCGAGGCGAAGGATTATGAGGCATGGATTTACGCCCAGTCGCCCGCGATGCTCATCGGCCATCCGCTGCATGCCGAAGAGCCGGAGGAAGAATGTTATCTGATGGAGGCAACCTATCGCCATCCCACCATATTCGGCCATTATGATGTGCCGACCTTTGCCGCATGGATCGCCAACGCGGATCTGAAACCGGCCTATGATTATCTCGTGTCGGTCATCCAGTATCTGCAATGGCAAAATGGGTCGCCCAACAAGCCGTGGCTGTTCAAGGACCCCAATCATCTGGGTCAGGAAGATTATCTGACGGCGGCCTATGACAACCCCCGCTTCATCGTCACCCATCGTGACCCGGTGAAGTGCGTGCCCTCGGTGACGAGCACGGTGATGGCGAACAGGGCCATATATTCCGATCTCGACAACAGACATGCTTTCGCCGACAAAATGCTGGGCCACCTGTCGTCGGCGGCTGACCGCCATATGGAATGGCGGGCGCGTAATCCGCATATCGAGATACTGGACCTGTCCTTTGCCGATGTGGTCAAGGATGGTCAGGCGGCCGCGCGCAAGGTGTACGACTTTGCCGGCCTGACCCTGACACCGGAGGCGCTGTCGGCGGTCCGGCAATGGGAAGCCGACAACCCCAAGGGCAAGCATGGCGAACCCAAATATTCCGCGGAGGAAGTGGGCAGCACCGACGAGGAAATCCGGCGCACCTTTGCCCGCTACACCGATGCATTCGGTGCCTATCTTTGACGCAATCCGATTTCTAATTTTCTGGAGAGTCCCATGGTGAATTATGCCTTCAAACCGGAAGATCGTCCGCAGGAATGGAGCCTCGATTACAGCAAGCGCGACCATGAGATCGTCGATTACCAATATTATGAACTGGAGGGGATTTCCGGCGTCAAGTTTCGCGGCCCTCCATTGCCTGCCGATGTTCTGGAGAGCGGCAATTATTTCACATGTCTTGGCGGCGCGCAGGCGAACGGCATCTTCGTCAAGGACACGTTCGGCGACATCCTTGCCGACCGCATCGGCCTGCCTGTGCTGAATCTCAGCGTGGGCGGTGGCGGCGCCGGATTTTATCTACAGGCGCCGGGGCTGCTGAACCTCGTGAACGGGGGCCGCTTCACCATCGTTCAGGTCATGACCGCCCGGACCGAGCCGAATGCGCGCTTTGGCCCTTATGGCTTTGTCGAGGCGCTGTGGGACATTCAGAACGGCCAGCAGATTTCCACGATGGAAGCGTGGATGAACATCTTCAACGAAGAGCGGGCGCTGGCCCCGACCTATGTCGCGCAAAGTCAGGAAAATTGGGTGCGGCGATATCAGGAGCTGGCCGGGAAAATCCATGTCCCCAAAATCCTTTTCTATTTTTCGGACAAGGACCCCGCCGAGCCGATCGATTATGAAGCATCCGATATGATGAGCATCATCGGCCGGTTCCCGCAATTCGTGGACTTAGCCAGCCTGGATGCGATCCGGCCGCTGTTCGACGCCTATGCGCAATGCGGGAGCACGCGCAATTATGGCTATCCGCTCGTCAGCCGCTTTACCGGCGAACCCGTGGAGGTCGATGGCGGCACCATGGCCGCCTATGCTGCGGGTATGAAATGGAGCACAAACCATTATTACCCATCCCCGGAAATGCACGAGGATGCCGCGGATGCGCTGGCCGACGCGGTGTCCCGCTTCAGCCCCGCCCGCTAAAGGCGTTTCAGGGACCCGACAGGAAGGATGTTACGATCATGCAAAAACTGATGATGTTCATGAAGCGGAAGGAAGGCATGTCCTTCGAGGATTTTCGCGCCCATTATGAAAATGTGCACATCCCCGGCGTCGCGAAATGGGTGGGGCATTTGTTCAGCGCGTCGTCCCGCTATTATCCGCAGAACCATATCAACCTCTATGTCGGCCGCCCCGATGCCGATCAGGCGCCGCAGGATGATGGCGGCATCGATTATGACGCGGTGTCGGTCTATACCATCCGGGACGAAGCGGCGCTGGGCGAGCTGCTCCGTATTGCCGCAGATCCGGAATTCACGCGCTGGGCGACGGAGGACGAGGCGAATTTCGCCGATCGCGCGCGGTCGCGGCAGACCCTTGCCGAAGAAATCACGCTGCCCGGCATGAGCTGACGCCTTCGCACCTCATGCGGTGGCTTCCACGCGCGGTTCGTCACTGGGCCTGATCCGATACCACAGGGCGTAAAGCGCCGGGAGGAATATGAGGGTCAGGATGGTGCCGACCGCCGTCCCGCCGATCAGCGTGAACGCCATCGCGCCCCAGAACACCGAGTGGGTCAGCGGCACGAACGCCAGCACGGCGGCCAGCGCGGTCAGGATCACCGGGCGGGACCGCTGCACCGTCGCCTCGACGACGGCGTCGAACGGCGTCCGGCCCTGTTTCTCATTCTCGTGGATCTGGTCGATGAGGATCAGCGTGTTGCGCATCAGGATGCCGGCCAGCGCGATCAGCCCCAATATCGCGTTGAAGCCGAAGGGCTGGCCGCTGATGAGCAGCGTCGGCACCACCCCGACCAGCCCGAGCGGCGCGGTCAGCAGCACGATCGCCATGGCGGAGAACTGGCGGACCTGAAGCATGATGACGATCATCATCAGCAGCAGCATGATCGGGAAGATCGGCGCCAGCGCGGCATTCGCCTTGCCCGCTTCCTCGATCGATCCGCCCATCTGGATATGATAGCCGCCGGGCAGCCCCGCGATGATCGGTTGCAGTCGCTTGAAGATGGCGTTCGACACGTCCGGCGGCTGGAGACCGTTGGCGATGTCGCCGCGAACCGTGATGGTGGGCAGGCGGTCCCGCCGCATCAGGATCGGGTCCTCCATCCGCGTTTCCAGCTTGCCGATCTGGCTGATCGACACCCGCTCGCCATTCGCCCCGGTCAGGGTGAAGTCGCCGATCCGCGCGGGATCGAGCCGGGCCGGACCCGCCGAGCGCGCCACCACGTCGACCGTGCGGATATCCTCGCGGACCTGCGTGATCGTCACCCCGGACAGCAGGAACTGGAGCTGTTCGCCGACATCGCCGGAGGTCAGCCCAATCGCCCTCAACCGATCCTGATCGAGCGTGAAGTGCAGCGTGGGCACGCGCTCGCCCCAGTCGCGGTTCACCGTCCGCATCATCGGGTCGCTCGTCATCAGCGCCTGAACCTTGTCGGCGATGGCGCGCACCTTGGCGGTATCCGGGCCGCTCACGCGGAAGGCGACGGGGAAGGGCGAGTAGGGACCGAACACCAGTTGCGTCGCGCGAACCCGCGCCGCCGGGGCCAGCCCGTTGGCGACCGCGCCCCGCAACCGTTCCTTCAGCGCATCGCGCGCCTCTTCCGAAGTGGTCAGCACGATGATCTTCGCGAAGGACGGGTCCGGCAGCTCCGGCGAGAGCGACATGAAGAAACGCGGCGCGCCCTGTCCGACATAGGCGGTGACGATCTTCGCCTCGGGCTGCTTGCGCAGCCATGCCTCGACCTGCTGCGTGGCGGCGTCGGTGCGCTCGATCGCGGTGCCCTTGGGCATCTGCACCTCGACCAGCACCTCGGGCCGGTCGGATGCCGGGAAAAACTGTTTCTTGACCAAAGTCATGCCAAGGCCGGACACCAGAAACGCCGCCAGCGTGGCGACCGTGACCAGCGTCTTGTGCCGGATCGACCACTGGATTCCGCGCCGCAGCTTCTGATAGCGCGGCGTTTCATAAATGGCGGCATGGCCCCCCTCGACAGGCTTGATGTGGGGCAACAGCTTCACGCCCATATAGGGGGTAAAAACCACCGCCACGACCCACGACGCGAGCAGCGCGAAGCCGACGATCCAGAAGATGTTGCCGGCATATTCACCGGCGGTCGATCGGGCGAATCCGACCGGCATCAGGCCGATCACCGTCACCAGCGTCCCCGCCAGCATCGGCGCGGCGGTATGGCTCCAGGCATAGGCGGACGCGGTGACGCGTTCGAACCCTTCCTCCATCTTCACCACCATCATCTCGATCGCGATGATCGCGTCATCGACCAGCAGGCCGAGCGCGAGGATGAGGGAACCGAGCGTGATACGGTCGAGCACCCGGCCCGTGGCCCACATGATGACCAGCACGATGGCGAGCGTCAGCGGCACGGCCGCCGCGACGACGATGCCCACGCGCCAGCCGAGCGCGATCAGGCTGACGATCATGACGATGGCCAGCGCTTCCAGAAAGGTTCGCATGAACTGGTCGACGGCCGCGCTGATGTTCACCGCCTGATCGGTGACGGCGGCGAACGTCATGCCCAGTGGCAGGTCCGATGCGATGGCCTGAACTTCCGCCTTCAGCGACTTGCCGAGATCAAGCCCGTTCCAGCCCTCGCGCATGATGACGCCCAGCAGCAGCGACGGTTCGCCCTGATTGCGGATCAGGAAAGTCGCCGGGTCCTCATAACCGCGTCGCACCTGCGCGATGTCGGAAAGGCGCAGCGTGCTGCCGTTCACGACAATCGGAATGGTGCGGATCTTTTCCAGATCGTCGATCGCGCCGTCGAGCCGCACCTGCATTTGCGGGCCTTTGGCTTCGATCGAACCCGCGGGCGTCATCAGATTCTGCTGCGCCAGCGCGGCGAAGATCGCGCGCGGCGCGACGCCAAGCGTGGCCAGCCGGTCTTGCGAAAACTCCACGAAAATGCGCTCGGGCCGCTCGCCGATAATGTTGATTTTCTTGACGCCCGGAACGTGCAGCATGCGCTGGCGCAGCCGTTCGGCTTCGCGCGCCAGTTGCCGCTGCGGCTCTCCCCTGGCTTTCAGGGCATAGAGCGCGAACGTCACGTCGCCATATTCATCGTTGACGAACGGGCCGACTGCGCCACGCGGCAGGTTGGGCGCTTCGTCCAGCATCTTCTTGCGCGCCTGATAAAATTCGGACTGCACCTCCGATGGCGGCGTATTGTCGCGCAGGGTGAGCGTGGTGAAGGCGAGGCCGGGGCGCGTGAACGTATCGCTACGGTCGTACCAGCGCAGTTCCTGCAAGCGCTTTTCCAGCGGCTCGGCGACCTGATCCTGCATTTCCTGCGCGGTCGCGCCCGGCCATGCGGTGACGATCGTCATCACCTTGATGGTGAAGCCGGGATCTTCCGCGCGGCCAAGGTTGAGGAAGGCGACGATGCCCGCCAGCGTGATGATGATAATCAGGAACAGGGTGACGGCCCGTTCGCGCACAGCCAGCGCGGACAGGTTGAACCGGCTCGTTGGTTCGGGTTCGGCCGGATGATGGGGCGACCCGCTCAACGGCCTGCTCCCGTATCGATCCGCACCTGCTGTCCCTGATGCAGCATGTGGGCGCCAAGCGCGATCACGCGCTCACCCGGCCGCAATCCTGCGGACAACGCCGCCGTCTCTTCACCCATGGCGGCGAGTTTCACCGGACGCCAGCTCACCGTGGGACGCGATTGCCCAACGACGATCCAGACGCCCGGTCCATGTCCCCGATCGGAAATACTGCCCAGCGGCACGGACACGGCCGATGATTTGGCGGCGTCGCCCAGCCGCACCATGACGGTCGAACCGAGCGGCGCGGACGCCGGCGCACCGGCCAGCACGAAACGCGCCTCGAACGTGCGGGTGGCGGCGTCGGCGGCGTCGCTCAACTGCCGCAACCGCGCGGTGCCGGTCAGGCCGCTATAGGTGCGGGCCTGCACCACCATGCCGGTCGCGGGACGAAGCGTTTCGGGCAGGGCGACGATCGCTTCGCGCGGCCCGGCGTGGGCGAGCCGGACGACGGGCTGCCCTGCGGCGACCACCTGCCCCGGCTCCGCCATCGTCTGGGCAACCGTGCCATCGGCGTCCGCGACCAGAATGGTGTAATCGGCATTGTTGCGGCTGACGCGCGCCTGCGCCTGTGCGGCGGACAGGTCGGCGCGCGCGGCGCGGGCTGCCGCCTTGATCTGGTCATAGGCGGATGCGGAAACGGCGCCTGCCGCCACCAGATCGCGATAACGGTTCTCATCGGCGCTGGTCTGGACGGCGCGCGCCTGTGCGGCATCTACCGTGCCGGACGCGGCCTGCCGGGCGAGGCTGTAGTCGGTCTGGTCGATGCGCATCAGTGGCTGGCCGCGACGCACGGTCTGGCCCGCATCGACCAGCCGGGCGACTACCTTGCCGCCGACGCGAAAGCCCAGGTCGCTCTGCACGCGCGCGCCGACGATTCCGGTGAAGCCGTAAGCGCCCGCTTCGGCCGGCGTCGCGGCGGCGACGCGCACGAGCGGCGGCATGGTGCGCGGGTCAGTGTCGGAATGCCCGCAGGCGGTCAGCGTGGCGGTCATCAGACCCAGGATGCCGATGGTGCGCATGCAATGATGTTCCGACACGAAGAATCCTCTCGCTGGGTCGGAACCTCATCTGTCGATATATGACTAATATGTCAACTGGTCACAAACAAAATCGCCGTTCAGGGGGCCAGGCTCCGCAACACCAGTCCCATGACTTCATTTTCCGCGTCCGGCAGAATATCCAGACTGTGCTGAAGCAGCATGGGGTCGATAAATTGTCGAAGGCTGTAAAATATCGATCGCCGGATCTCGTCGAGCGGGGTTTTTCTTTCAAATACGCCGCTTTCGCGGCCCTCCTTTAATATGGCTTCCAGCAATTGTTCGAGGCGCTGATGATAGGCTTGTGCGCTCGACCATTTCTCCAGCGACGCATGGGCGGCGATTTCGTAAAGCTTGCGATCCGTGAAAAACATCTCAACGCTTGCATTTGCCACGGTTTTGGAAAATTTCCGCAGCTTGTCTATGGGGTCGGCCCCGTCATCGACGGCAGCGCGGACCTGATCGAACAACAGGGTCAGTCGGTCATTGCAGATGGCCTGTCCAATGGCCTGTTTCGATTCGAAAAAGCGGTAGATATAGGCTTTCGAAAAGCCGATCTCGCGCGCCAGATCGGCCACGGTCGTCTTGTCATATCCATAATGCGTAAAATAATCACGGGCGGCGGCGATGATCTGGTCGCGCACGGCATGCTCGGCCGGCCCGCGCCTCGCGAGGCTCTTGTCGGTTGCAGGAGTTTTCATGGCGACCATCCTTATCGTGGAATGGCGATGTTGACAAACTGTGACTAATAATGTCAACGGTTACACATCTGCAAAGGTGGGTTAAGGCATGCGACGTTTTCGCTCGATCATGATTTCAGCCATGGGGGTAACATCGCTCGGCGGTTGTGCGGTGGGACCGGCCTATGTCGCGCCTGCCACACCCGAGTCGCCCGCGTTCGTCAATAGCGCGGCGATCGACGCGAGCGGGCAGGGCGCCGCGTCGGTCGATCTCATAAGCTGGTGGAAATCCTTTGACGATCCCTTGCTGACAAGCTTCGTCCAGCGCGCGCTGGAGCAAAATCTCGATCTGCAACAGGCCAGCGCACGCGTCATTCAGGCACGCGCATCGCTGCGCGCCGCCAACGCCGCGCTCCTCCCCTCCGGTCAGATCAGCGGGCAGGCGAGCGAAAATTATCAATCGCTCGAAACCCCATTGGGGCGAATGGCCAGTGCACAGCCGGGATATGAGCGTGAGACGCAAGGCTATGAGCTGGGTCTTGGCGCGAGTTGGGAGGTGGACCTGTTCGGTGGACGGGATGCGGCGCGGGATGCCGCGCGCGCCAGTTGGCAGGCCTCAGCCGCTGCCGCTGCCGCCGCCCGCTTGACGGTCGCAGCGCAGACGGCGGACACCTATGTTGCAATCCGCAGCCTTCAGGCGCGGCTGGACATCGCCCGGAACCAGCGAGGGGTGCAGCAGCAGTTGGTGGATCTGGTCGCCCTTCAATATCGCAAAGGGGTGGCGGCGGAACTTCAGTTGCGACAGGCTGAGGGCGCTTTGGCGCAGGTGAAAGCGGCCGTGCCGGAGCTTGAGCAAAATCTCGATCAGGCGATGAACGCGCTTGATGTGCTGATGGGACTCCAATCGGGATCGACGCGGGCCGAGCTTGCCGTGGCCACCCCCATTCCAGCACCTCCGTTGGTGTCGAATGCGGGCGGGCCGGCGGCCCTGCTGCGGCGTCGCCCCGATATCATCGCGGCGGAGCGCATGCTGGCGGCCTCCAATGCGCAAATCGGGGTCGCCATGGCGGAATATTATCCCAAATTCTCGTTGAGCGGCTTGCTCGGTACGGCGACGATGGAGGTCGGCGGCCTGTTCAGCGGAAACGCTACGCAAGCCAGCGGCATATTGGGCATGCGCTGGCGCTTGTTCGACTTTGGCCGGATCGATGCGGAAATCGCCGCCGCGCGAGGGCGCAATGCGGAAGCGCTCGCCGCTTATCGCCTGACGGTGCTTCGCGCGTCGGAGGATGTGGAAAACGCCTTTTCCAGCCTGATCAAACAACAGGAGCGCGCGGCAATCCTCGCCTCGGGCGGGGCCTCCCTCACCAAAGCGCGCGTCGCTTCTTTCGCCGCCTATAAGGGCGGGGTCTCCAGCCTGCTGGATGTGCTGGACGCCGACCGGCGCCTGCTTGAAAATCGCGATGCCCAAGCGGTGTCCAGAGCGGGCGCGGCGCGGGGTGCTATCGCCTCATTCCGCGCCCTTGGCGGGGGATGGAACCCGGCTGCACCTCTTGTCACGGCCGGGGCGCAGTAGCGATAAGGGCTATTACAGGCGGTTGGACCGAATGCCGGAACCGACCCTAAAAGCCGGTTGCGCCTAGCCGCGCCATCCTGCACGACAGGCCCGAAGATCGCATCGACGGGAGAGTGATATGGGACGTTTGGCGGGCAAGGTAGCGGTCATCACCGGCGGCGCTTCGGGAATCGCGTTCGGCGTTGTCGAGATGTATGTCGCGGAAGGGGCGAAGGTCGTCGTCGCCGATATTCAGGTGGAAAAGGGCGCGGCGCTCGAACAGCGCTTCCCCGGATCGGTCTGTTTCAGTGCTTGCGACATCCGCAATGAAAGCGACATCGCCCGCACGATGGCGATGGCGGAAGAGAAGTTCGGCGGACTGGACATCGTCGTCCACGCCGCCGCTTCGGTGGATCATAAACAGAAGATCGCCGACTTGACGACAGAAGCATGGGACGACGGACAGGCCAATTTGCTGCGTAGCCACGTCATGTGCATCAAGCATGCGATCGGGCCGATGGAAAAGCGCGGCGGCGGATCGGTGGTCCTGATCTCGTCGGCGGCGGCGGAGAATTTTTCGCCGGCCGCCAGCATGGTCTATGTCGTGTGCAAAGGCGCGGTGCTCTACCTCGCGCGCTGGGCGGCATTCGAGCTGGCGGGCAGCAAAATCCGGGTGAACGCGATCGTGCCGGGCGCCTATGCGACGTCGATGTGGGGCCAGCTGGTCGGCGCAAGCCGCGACGTGGCGGATATCATGCCGGCGCATCTGGACGAGATGATGTCGGGGTCGCAGCCTCTGCCCGTCGCGGGCAAGCCGGTCGATATCGCTTATGCGGCGACGTTTTTGGGATCGGACGAATCGCGGTTCGTGACGGGCACGCAACTGGCCGTCGATGGCGGCCTTTCGGTGTTCCGGCCGGCGGTTCCGCGCGAAAAGGTCATGGCCTATCTCGAAGATGCAAAGGCCGAGGCGGAGAAGATCTTGCAGTCCGCGGATTGAAGGTCCGACGCCACCCCGTGGCGGGGGTGGCGCTTTAAGGTCGTGCGCTTTTACGGGCGGCCGCCGTCCACCTGGATCAGCGCGCCGGTCGTGAAGCTCGAATGGTCCGACGCCAGATACAAGACGGTCGAGACGATTTCCTCCGGCTCGCCATAGCGTTTGATTGCGGATTTGATGTTCGCGGCCTTGTCCGGCGACCAGGCCTTGGCGATGTCGGTGCGGAAGCTGCCGGGCAGGATCGCATTGACGCGCACCTTGGGGGCATATTCGAACGCATGGGCGATAGTGAGTGCGTTCAGCGCGGCCTTTGCACCGGAATAGGGCGCATATTCGGGCTGCGGCCGGATCGATCCGATCGACGATATGTTGATGATGCTGCCACCGTCGCCTTCCGCCATGCGGCTCGCGACCAGCGCGGTCATGCGGAACGGACCCTTGAAATTGACGCCGATCACCTTGTCGAACAAGGCTTCCGGTGTGCCGAGCGAGCCGTCGGACAGCGGCGACATGCCGGCGTTATTGACCAATATGTCGATCTTGCCGAAATGGGCGTAAGCGACCTCTGCCAGCCGGTCGATATCGTCCCAACGGCCCAGATGCGCGCCGACGCCCAGCGCCCGCACGCCGAATTCGGCCTCGATCTCGGCCGCCAACTGCTCGCAATTTTCAGCATTGCGGCTGGCGATCACCACGTTCGCGCCCTGCTCGGCGAAGGCGCGGCAGATCGCCGCACCAAGGCCACGGCTGCCGCCGGTGACGAGCACCACCTTGCCGCTGAAATCGAAATATTGCTTCATGACCGACCTATTCCGATTCCGTGAGGGTTTTGCGCGCCAGCGCGGCGATCGTCGCGACGCGATCCTGCGTATGTTTGACGGCGCGATTGACGCCCGTGCCGATGCTCGCGCGCTTCAATATGCCCTGGATCATCACGGCATAGCGAAACTGGACGAAGCTGAAATAGAAGCCGAGATCGGGGATCGCGTCCAGCCCCATGCGGCGGCAATAGCTGGCGACATAGGCGTCGAGCGAGGGGATGCCGAGCGCGTCCAGATCATGCCCGAACAGCGTCGTCGCACTGCCTTCCGCAAAGCCGAGCGGCTCCCACCAGGCACGCGTATTGTGTGCCAGATCGATATAGGGATTGCCGAGCGTCGACAGCTCCCAGTCGAGCGCGGACAGCACCTTCGGCTCGGTCGGGTGGACCATGGCGTTGTAAAGGCCGAAATCGCCGTGCAGGATCGTCGTCGGCTCGCTCTGTGGCAAGCGATCGTGCAGCGCCTGCATCAGCCAGTCGATATCGGGCACATCGACCAGTTTCGACTGTTCGTAATTGCCGCACCAGCGCTTGAGGTTGCGCGCGGTGAAGCCGGTTTCCTTGCCGAACCCTTCAAGCCCCAGTGCCTTGTAATCCAGCTTGTGCAGGTCGGCGAGATAGACGTTCATCGAATCATAGATGGCGGTGCGGTCCGCCTTTGCGACGCCCGGCAGGTCTGCGTTCCAGAACACGCGGCCGTCGATGAATTCGGTGATGTAGAAGGCCGAGCCGATCACCGCTTCATCGTCGCAATAGAGCGCGGGGCGGGGGACCGGGAAGCCCGCATCGGCCAGCGCCTTCGTCACGCGATATTCGCGGTCGATCGCGTGGGCCGACGCGAGCAACTGGCCCGGTGGCTTGCGGCGCAGGACATAGCTTTTGTCCGGCCCGACCAGCTTGTATGTCGGGTTCGACTGGCCACCCTTGAACTTTTCGACCGCGAAGTCGCTGCCCAGCCCGTCGACGCGCGGGGCGAGATAGGCGGCGAGTTTCCGCGTATCGAGCGCCAGATGTTCGGGCGGCGCTTCGGTGCCGGTGAGCAGGTCCTGACGATCAGCCATGGGTCGACGCCTCGCTTGCCTTGGGAGCCTTGTATTTCTGCAACTCGTTGCGGGCGATCACGCGGTTGTGCACTTCGTCCGGCCCGTCGCCGATCCGCATGACGCGCAGGCGGGCGAAGGTGTAGGCGAGACCGAAATCGTCGCACATGCCCGCCGCGCCATGCGCCTGCTGCACCACGTCGCACAGATGCTGGGCGAGTTCGGGGACGATGACCTTGATCTGCGAAATCTCGTTGCGCGCCTGCTGCACGCCGACCGTGTCCATCAGCCAGGCGGTCTTATAGACCAGCAGGCGGCTCATTTCGATGTTGATGCGGGCGCGGGCGATCCGCTCCTTCCACACGCTCTCGTCGGACAGCCGCTTGCCGAACGCGACGCGGCTCGTCAGGCGAAGGCACAGCTTTTCGAGCAGTCGCTCCGACACGCCGATGATACGCATGGCGTGATGGATGCGGCCCGGCCCGAGGCGACCCTGCGCGATCTCGAAGCCACGCCCTTCGCCCAGAATGACGTTTTCGGCGGGCACGCGAACATTTTCGAACAGGATTTCGGCGTGGCCGTGCGGGCGATCATGATAGCCGAAGATCGGCAGCGACCGCACCAGCGTGACGCCGGGTGTAGTCGGTTCGACCAGTATCTGCGTCTGTTGCAGGTGGCGCGGGGCCGACGGGTCGGTCTTGCCCATGACGATGAAGATCTTGGTGCGCGGGTTATAGGCGTTGGTGATCCACCATTTGCGCCCGTTGATGACATAATCGTCGCCGTCGCGCTCGATGCGCGTTTCGACATTAGTCGCGTCGGATGAGGCGACGGCAGGCTCGGTCATCGCGAAGGAGGATTTGATCTCGCCCGCGAGCATGGGCTTGAGCCATTTTTCCTGCTGCGCCGGGCTGCCATAGAGCGAGAGCACATCCATATTGCCGCTGTCGGGGGCGTTGCAGTTGAACACTTCGGACGCCCAATGCACCCGGCCCAGCGCTTCGGCAATCGGCGCATAGTCGAGATTGCTCAGGCCCGGCCCGTGGCGCGTGTCGTGCATGTGCATATTCCACAAGCCGGCATCGCGCGCCTTTTGCTGCAATTCCAGCATGAGCGGCGGCACACGCCAGGGATCGTTGGTCTCATCGCCCAACTGCTCTTCATACAGCGCCTCGTTGGGATAGACATGCGCTTCCAGAAACGACTGAACCTTTGCCAGCCATTCTTTTCCCCGAGGGCTGATGGCGAAATCCATATGCTACTCCGTTGCAGGCTGCGGACGGGGGAGGATAAATCCATTCCGCTCCGAAAATTGGCTTGAGGCGAACCCGACTTACCGTCGGGCGCGATGAATAACAATTTGCAACAGGACCGATCACTACGCCGGGAGAGGTGACCGCACAGTCCGAGGCTGAAATTGAGTTCAGATCGGTCCGCCAGATCATGCGAGAATTCACATCGGCGACGGCCAATTTTTCAGAGCCGCGCGAATGGAGGCGCCTAACAATGGCCCCGGCCAATAACCCCCTATCCTGTTCTTTGGAACTTATGTAGGTTATAGGACCTAACAGCAGAGTGTCAATCCGGCCGATCGCGCCATCGGGCCATCGATAAGGATATGACTGTAGGGAGAGTGCACTTATGCCCAATATCCTCGTGACCGGCGGAACCGGCAATATCGGCATGTACGCCGTTGCCGAATTTGTGCGTCGGGGGCACGATGTCGTGGTGCTGGACCGGGTCTCTGCCTCGCCCATTCTCCAGTCCATCGCGCCGACGGCCGAAATCGTTCAGGGCGACATCCTCGACGTCAACCAGCTTTCCGATATCGTTGCGACCCGCAAGATCGATTACATCCTGCATTTGGCCGCGTTTCTCGGGCCGGAATCGTCCACCGATCCCATCAAGGCGATGCATGTAAATTGCCAGGGGACGGCGAACATCTTCGATGTCGCGCTGCGTCATGGCGTCACGCGGGTCTGCTGGGCCAGTTCGATCGCCGCGGTCGGCGTCTTGCCGGATTATGACGGGCGGCTGGTGGACGAAGCCTATCGTGTCGGCCCGACCACGCCTTATGGCGCGAGCAAATATTTCTGCGAGTTGATGACCCCGACCTATATCGCCAGGGGGCTGGACATCAATTGCGTCCGCCCGGCCTTCGCCTTTGGCCTTGGCAAATTATCGGGGAGTTGGGGCGCCAATTATAACCGGATCATCTACAATGCGGCGACTGGCCAAGCGTCTACCTTCCCGTCCTGGTCCAAAAACGGCCTTCAGATCATCTACAATAAGGATCAGGCCAAATTCTGCGTCGATGTTACGCTGAGCGATCGGGGCGAAAACTGGCTCTACAATACGCCGACGGAACCGCCTTTTTCCGAAGAGGAACTTATCGCACTTATCAACGAGGTGGTTCCCGATGCGGTCATCTCGCGTGATCCGACGCCGCCTTTCGGTTCTGCCTTCCCGCCCAATGTGGATGGCGGACGCGCGCTGCGCGACCTTGGCTTCCTTCCCGATTATGGCGTGAAGGCGGGCATTGCCGAGATGGTGGCCTATTACCGCCAATATCCGGATCAGGATCTTTGACCCTCCCGAACTCGGGTCGCCCGATAAAAAATCGGCCGGAGTAGGGCGGCGCGTCTGGATAAGTCGAAATTGCTGCTATACCGGGCCGGAGCAGCATGGCATTGGAACTAGGTTCTAGTGTCTACAGGTTGCGCATCGCGGCGCCTGACGTGAGCGAAAGAGACGGGGAAAGCAGATGGTAGAGGCAAATTCTTCGATCCAGAATCGATCGGAGATCCAGGAATGGACGGTGGGGCAGCTTTTGGCCAACGCCGCGGCCAAGGCGGGCGACACTATCGCTGTCAAGGATGGCGAACTGGTCTGGACCTATACGGAACTGCAAGCTGACTCGGCCCGCTTGTCGCGTTTCCTGCTCAGCCAATTCGCGCCAGGCGACCATGTCGCGCTGTGGGGCGCCAACAGCGCGCCGTGGATATTGTATCAAATGGCGGCGGCGCAGGCCGGCATCATCCTTGTGACGCTCAATCCGGCGCTGCGAGCGGCGGAGGTCGAGGCATTGCTGCGGCAGAGCCAGTCCGTGGGCCTGATCGCGGATACGGAATATCGCGGCATTTCGATGACCGGCATCATCGATGAAATCCAGCCGTCGCTGCCCCATCTGGGCAAGGTGCTGCTGACCAGCGACTGGCGTGCGCATCTTGCTGAAGCGCCCAATGACGCCATCGAGGTCACGGTTACGCCGGATGATACCGCACTGATCCTCTATACATCTGGCACGACCGGCTTGCCCAAGGGGGTGAAGCTTCATCACCGGGGGATCGTCAACAACGCTCTGCTGGGGTCGGAGCTTTATCTTCTGGACGATGGGCTTGCCTGGCTGGGCGTCATGCCCTTCTTCCATATCGGTGGTTCCGTCAGCACCATATTGGGCTGCATCGCGCGCATGAGCACCCATGTCGTGCTGCGCGCGTTCGAGGCGGGCGAGGTTCTGCGCCTGATCGAACAGGAACGGATCGTGTGGTTCCCCTGCGTGCCGACCATGGCCATCGCCATCATGGAGCATCCCGACTTCGACAAGACGGACCTCTCGTCGATCGAGGTTATCCAGACCGGCGGCACCACGGTGTCCCCCGAATTTGTGCGGCGACTGATCGACCGTTTCAACGCCGACGTCCAGATCATGTTCGGCCAGACCGAAGCGGGCGGCGTGATGTGCAAATCCCTGCGCGGCGACCCGGTCGAGGTGATCGCGGGCACGGTAGGCAAACCCTATCCCTATACCGAACTCAAAATATCGGATGCAGTCACCGGCGCGACGCTCGGCATAGGCGAGATCGGCGAAATCCGTATCCGCAGCCCCTATATGACGCGGGGATATTTCGATAATCCCGTGGCGACCACCGCAGCCTTTGACGAGGAAGGCTTTCTTCGGACGGGCGATCTCGGAACGCTGGACGATCTTGGCTACGTCCGTGTGACCGGACGGCTCAAGGAGATGATCATTCGCGGCGGCGAAAATATCTACCCGCGCGAGATTGAGGACCGGCTTGGCGACTATCCCGGCATTGCGGAATGCGCCGTGGTCGGCGTACCGCATGCGCGCTGGGGCGAAGAAGTGGCCGTCGCGATCAAATGCCATGCGGGCACGACGATCGAGGTCGAAGAGGCGCGGGAGTTTCTGCTCAACCTGATCGCGCGCCACAAAGTGCCCAAGATGTGGCGTCTGGTGGAAGATTTTCCCCGAACCTCGTCCGGCAAGATCCAGAAATTCGAATTGGTGAAGCTGTTCGCCGAGCCGGAGGAAAAGGCCGGATAAGCGCGGGTTCCAGCGCCGCTGCCGGCGGGGGCGCAATAGCCCGGCGCGTTCCTGTTATCAGGAACGCGCCGGGCTATTATTTTAGAGGACGACGAACGCGTTCTTTTCGCCGAACTTGTGAACCGCCGACTTGCCGGCCGGGAAGTCATCAAAGATGTGGCGGTCGATGTCCATGCCGCTGAACTGTTCCATGATTACTGGTCCGCTACAGCAATCCAGCAACTGTCGATTATATTCCTGAAACTCGGGAACGAGGCGCAATTCTGCCGCGACTTCATCTTCCCAGGAAGCGAAGACGACGAACTGGTTCGGGTCGCGCGCCCAACCCTGGAACGCGAATGTGCAACCGCGATAATAAAAGGGCTTTGCCTGTTCGCAGACATTCTCGAAAATCTGGAGAAATTCTTCGCGACGCGTGGGGTCTACTGACCAACGTACGGCGAACAGGTTCCGGTCACGGGTAAATGGCGATTCTCTTTCGGTCATGAAACTCTCCTTTTAGGTCCTTGCAAGGGGGCGAAATGGCGTGTCGCGTTCAGTCGTCCGTCCGGCATTCAGATGATGCCATGCTCGGCCGATCGATACCGTTACCGACGCGCTCCTCTCGATCCAATATAGGATATAGTGTCTTGCCGCTCAATCCCGCGCCGGTCAACGCCAATCCCTTCGGTACATGCTGGCGATCAGAGGCTGGGCGCAGGCGTCGAATTGCTCAGTCGCGCGCCTCCGGATCGTCCGCGACAAAGCCGGGGAAGGTGCGCAGATAGGCCAGAAAAGCGTCCGTCACGCCCTCGCCATGCAGATGCGCCCTATCGACCGGCTGCTCGGGCGACTGATATCCCGCATCCTGCCGCACCCGCTCGGGGAAATCGTGACGCAATATGCCCGCGCGGCCGATTGTCACGAAGTCGCAGCCTTCGTCGATGAGGTTGATCGCCGTGGCGGCATCCATGATCTTGCCCGCGACGCCCAGGCGGACATCATGCCGGGGTATGTCGGTGAAATAGCTCAGCAGGCTCCGACCCTGAAACGCCTCTTCATGGGGCTGTTTCAATACGTCCCACAGCGACATGTCGAGATAGTCGATCTGCCCCTGCCGCATGATCTCCCCGGCCAGTTCGCGCACCTCAGCGAGTTGCATCCCGAACCGTTCCGGCGACAGGCGCAATCCGACCTGAAAGTCCGGGCGGCAGGAGCTTCGAATGCCGTCGATCACCTCCAGCATCAGCCGCGCGCGGTTCTCGAAGCTTCCGCCATAGCGGTCATCCCGCCGATTGATGCTGGGCGACAGGAACTGGGCGAGGATATAGCCGTGCGCGCCATGGATCTGAACGCCGTCGCAGCCCGCCTTGTCCGCGCGCACCGCGGCGGCGATGAAATCCTCGCGCAACTGCTCCACCTCGTCCAAGTCGAGACTTCGGGCGCCGTTGCGCGCGCTGTCGGAAGGCGCGACGGGGGTGCCCACTATGTCTGCATCGGCGCGTTCGCCACCATGGTAGAGTTGCACCGCGGAAATCGAGCCATTGTCCCGAACCGCCGTGGCAAAGCGCGTCAGGCCATCAATATGCATGTCGTCGTAGATGCCGAGCTGACCCGGATAGCCTTGTCCCACATGCTGGATAGGCGCGGCGGCGGTCATCACCAGCGAAAATCCTCCGGCCGCGCGCATCGCGAGCCAGCGGATTTCATCGTCGGAAAGCCGGCCGTCGTCATGGCTCTGCTGATTGGTGAGGGGAGCCAGCATCAGCCTGTTCTTGAGGGCAGGGCCGCGATTTAAAGTGAGCGGCTCGAATAATTTGGCATGCGACATGAAATTCTCCCATCAGGGTGATTGGGCAGGGCGGAATCGTGCCCGATCGACCGCACTGCATTGCCTATGCAACGCTGCAATCCATAAAGCCGGGCGATCAGGGCATGCGGCGATCGGGAAAGCCGATCGCTCATCCCGATCATCCTCTCTTGTGAGTTCTGTTATTTCCCCGCTGAGCCGATTTTAGGATCGATATACGGAATCGCTTTTGGCGGCAACGGCCGGGGATTCGCGGTCGTTATCCACACTTCCATCGACCCCCGACCTCCTTTTTCAGAGGGATATGGGCGTGCGAAAATAGGTGCGGGCGATATAGTCGCGATGGTCCAGCAGGATCTGCGGCACCGGCTCACCCAGATATTGTTGCAGCAATGGCGCGAAACTACGAAAATAATCTGGCATCGTGCACAGGTCGGCGGCCATCGACCCGACGAGATTACTGAACGCCGTCCAATATATGTCCGGTGCCGTCAGCTTTTCTCCCATGAAATAGCGCTTGCCTTGCGCTGTTTGCGCCTCAAGCCGCCGTGCCAGCGCGGCGAGGATCGCCAATACCCGCTGACGGGCATAGTCGGTGGAGACCGGCGAACGATATTTCTGCCGCAGGCTACTGCCGCCATCGCCTCCCTTCTCGCCGGACAGGAGCATCAGGCGAATATTCCAGCCCAAACCGTCATGACCGCAAATTTCGTGGCACAGCCCCATTACGGCGATGCGCGCTTCCTCATCGGCGGGTATGAGCCGAGGCTCGGGCGCCAGTTGTTCCGCCAGCACCAGCATCTCTGCCCAGCCGGTGCGGGGCAGATCGTCGTTGAATATCGCGACGGGCGCAGAGTTTTGCCCGGTCCAGGCCTTCAACATCTCATTGGGTTCGCCGGGCACCTGCGGGACGGGGATATAGTCGATGCCCTTGAGTTCCAGTACCGCCTTGATCGCCACGCTCCACGCCCCCGGCACCCCTTGCGTGAATGCGATCCTCAGCCCCGGCATCGTGCGGGCCTGTTCGACAGGAACATAATTGAGCATGGTGTTCGTGGTCATCTGCCCCCCTTGATGCGGTCTGTTCTGGTTAGCGTCCTTCGCCGATCCTAGTTGCCGGTTTAGGATGATGCAACTAATCAGGAAACTACCTTAGACGGCGCTGGGACATGACCGCCGATGTTCAGGATCATGTGGCGGATTAAAGCGCAGGCGAGGCGCCTCGGTTCGCGACATGATCGACTAACCGGATGCAGTTTCAAAATTTAGGAGGATATGAAAATGAAGATTGGAATATTGGGCACGGGACATATCGGCAAAACGCTGGTCCTGTCATTGAGCGAAGCTGGCCATGATGTGAAAGTCGCGAACTCGCGTGGACCTCAGTCGATCGAGGCGGACATGCTGGTGAATGGCGCGCGCGCGGTCACGGCGACCGAGGCGCTGACCGATGTAGAGGTGGTCATTCTTTCGATCCCGCTCAACCGGCTTGCCGGTGTCGCGCCCCAGATTGCGTCCTTGCCTGCCGAGACGGTAATCATCGACACATCGAACTATTATCCGGTGCGCGATACCGAGATCGCCGCGATCGACGCTGGTCAGGTGGAAAGCCTCTGGGTGGTCGATCAACTGGGCCGGACGGTCGTTAAAGCATGGAACGCCATCGGGTCGGATTCCTTCGCACGTCTGGGCAAGCCCGCGGGCGATCCAGACCGTCTGGCGATTCCCGTTGCCGGGGATGACGACCGGAGTCGCCGCATCGGCATGGCGCTGGTGAACGATACCGGCTTTGATGCGGTCGACGCGGGTCCGCTCTCGGAATCCTGGCGGCAACAGCCGGGCGCGCCCTGCTATTGCACCGATCTGACGCGGGACGAAATGCCGTCTGCCCTTGCCGCTGCCGAGCGTGAGCGGCTGCCGAAGCGGCGGGATCTGGGTTTTGCGGCGGTGATCGAACGGATCGCCGGTAACGCCACCAATCCGAGCGCCGATTATCTCGTCCGCTTGAACCGGGCGCTGTTCATGTGATCAATCCGCCGCTTGTCCATGGGCAAGCGGCGGTATCGCCCCGGTGTTCGCCGGTCTCTCGAAATACGCGGATCAGATTGCCGTCTGATGCGCGGGCAGGCATTCGCGTGCCACGCTCTCACCGGCCAGCTTGCCGAAGGTCAGCGCATTGGCGACGCCGATGCCTCCCCCAATGTAGCGACGTCCCAACGTACAGCCTAGAACTTCGCCGCCTGCGTAAAGGCCGGGGATCACGCGGCCATTGCCATCCATGACATGGCCATCATTGTCGATTTCCAGACCCGCATGGCATGACACCATCGACGTCGCGCGGATTTCCACAGCGTAGAAGGGGCCGGTGCGAATGGGGTAGAATTTCGCGGGCTTCTTGAAGAAGTCCTCGTCTTCCCCCTGATCTACGAGTTGATTGTAGCGCTCGACCGAAAGCTCCAGATTAACGGGATCAATGTCGGACCGCTTGGCGAGATCCGCGATCGTATCGGCGACCTTCACCCGGCCTTTGGCGACCTGGTCTCGAATGACGCTGACGCGCCAGCTGTCCGAGCCTGGATCGTTGATATAGATTTTGAAAACGCTGTCGTCGGCGCAGGCTTCCTCCAGTGCCGGCTCGTCAAAGATCGCGAAGCAGCGCATCTCGGGCTGTTCGTTGACCAGATAACCACACACCGCATAGGACGCATTTTCCGTTATGAACCGCTTCCCGTCGCGGTTCACCACCATCGCCCATTCGGGCAAGGTATAGGATAGATCAGGCAGGAAATTGGGCGAGGGCACCAGCAGGCCATTGTCGATCCCGGTGATGTTCGCACCGGCACGTTCGCCCAGAAGAATGCCATCGCCCATGTTGAAGGGTGAATCGGCATAGAAAGACGTCAGGCGCGTACCATGCGCAGCCGCCGTCGGCCAAAGCCGCTTGACCATCGCGGGGTTGTTGGCAAAGCCGCCCGTCGTGATGATGACCGCATGGGCGCGCAGGTCCACCTCACCGGAGCGGATGCCCACGACCCCGCCATCTTCGACCAGCAGGTCCGAGACCCGCGAACCCAGCGCGACCTCAACCCCGAGCGCGCCTACGGCGTTAATGAGCGACTGGACGATGCCATATCCGCTGCCGAGAGCCTGATGCCCGCGCGGACGTCCGCCTACCCCGGACTCCATGACCAGTTCTGGCGGGAATTCATTGCCCAGTTCGGTAAGCCAGTCGATGATGTACGCGCCGGCTTCGGACAGGCGCTTTGCCAGCGCCGGTTTGATCGACCACTGGTTGAGCGTCATGATATATTGGTACATGTCTTCGGCGGAATCGGTGATCCCGGCCGCCTGCTGCACGCTGGTGCCCGCCGCATAGACGACCCCGCTCGACAGGGCGGTCGCCCCGCCCAGTTGCGTCGCCGCCTCGACGAGCATGACCGACGCGCCCTTCTTCGCGGCGTGATACGCCGCCGACAGCCCGGCGCCGCCCCCGCCAATCACGATTACATCATAATCTACCGACATCGCACTCTTCCTAACAAACGGCTCGCAGGGATCAGGCCGTCGCCCTTTGCGCCGCAAAATGCTGGTTCAGCCCCTTGAAGATCATGTCGTAAACCGCCTCCACCACGGCGCGGACATACTCGGCACTGCCCGGATCGACGACGTCGAACACCGAGGAAATATGCATCTTCACCTTGCCGTCGGGCAGCGTGTCGAAGGCCCAGGTCGCGATATAGTTGCGGACGCCCTCGATGAAGCCGTCAGTGCCATTGTAGAACAGGCGGCGGGCGACGGCATCCTCGTGGATCAACGTCTCGCGGTTGATGATCGGCAGGCCACCTTCCTCGGTGTTCGACCGCTCGATCACCTTGGTCCGCGGCACGCTGCCAGGCTCCCCTTCGAGATAGCATTTGCTGACCTTCATGCCAGCTTCCTCCACCTCATTGCCCCACCAGTCCATCGAACCCCAGTCGGTCACCAGCGCCCACAGCGCGTCCGCATCCGCATCAATGATCCCCTCGCGGCAACCCGTGCCTCGCTGAACAGACGTCATGATCGTCTCCTATATTCTTCAAGGGGCCGGGCGGACGCGGCTTTGCCTGCAGCAATGTCTCGTATGCCGACGCCATTTCAAAACAACGATAGCGACGCCGTCAATAGCGCCGCTATCCTCGTCTATACGGCATTTCAGGCAGGAACGGTCTGCGCCTTCTGCCGTTCGAAATATTTCCTGAACCCGTTCAGGATCGCGTCCGAATAGGTCCGTTCGATGAGCGAGATCATCAGGTTCGTGTCGGCTTCTTCCACGATGTCGAATTCGGACTTGAAGGTCATCAGGGTCTCGCCCGTCGGCAGGCTGTCGAGCATCGTCGTCGCGAGATAGTTGCGGAACTCGCTGCGCAACACTGCGCCGTTCGGGTTCGGACGGAACACCATGTCGTAGACGATGCGCTTGGTCACATCATCCTGCATCCACAGTTTTTCATCGACCGCCGATCCGGTGACGTGCCGCACGATGCGGGTACGGGGGACTTCGTTCGGCGCACCGACCAGTTCGACACTGGCGATATTCGGGCCGGGCCGGCCGCCATCTTCGGGCTTTACCCACCAGCGTTCGAAATTGGCCCAGTCCGTCAGCAGTTCCCATACGTCGTCGATCGGCGCATCGACGATCCCGCGAAATTCCGCATGGCCTCTCTTATACTTCTGCATATACTGCTCCTTAGAAACCGGTATTTAGTCGGACCCGCCCGCCATCTGCGCATTGCTTTTCGCGATCTTCGCCTGCTGGACAAATGCCTGTCGGCCAACTGGCTATATCGCGCTTATCTCACGGCATTCGAATGGCCATTTGACAGGTCTAGTATTGAAATACTACATATTCTGCTCCTTCGTGGTGTCAAGTGCGCGCGCCTGGTCGCCTAACCTTTGGGGTGCGCATCATCGCCCGAATGCCACGATGCAGAGAGGATAAGATATGTTGAATGCCGACGACAGGTTCGCGCTACAGGAACTGGTCAACCGATATGCCTATCACATCGACCTGTGGCAGATCGACGCATGGGCTGGTCTGTTCACACAGGATGGGATGCTGGACGAAAGCCCGGCGGGCATGGGCATTTACACCGGGCGTCAGGAGATCGCGGCTTATGGCGCGGAATTGAAGGCCGATGTGCTGCATGTGGTGCATCTGATGATGAACCATGTGATTCTCGACTATAGCGAAGATCGGGCGACGGGGGGCGTGTTCGCGCTGGTGGAAGCCGACACGCGCAGCAGCGGCCATATGCGCCACTATATCCGTTACGACGACAGCTATGTCAGGACGGCGGACGGCTGGAAATTCGAACGGCGCAACATCATTCCCATGTTTCCGCCGCAGATTCTCTCGACCAATTGATATGATAAGGCGCGGGGGGGGGGGGGGGGGGGGGGGGG
>NZ_JBMDKW010000016.1:0-83629 GCF_057809915.1 Sphingobium sp. FG11 | reverse complement strand
CATCTGCATCGCTGCCACGGTCATCTTCTGGCTCAATCAATGAGTCCTGACCCTAGGAGGCGCCAAGCTCGCCCTCCTCGGGCACTCTACTCGGGATGTGCTTAACCTGATGCATGAACTGGAAGAGCGAGGGGCCGCCCTGCGCGTGCTGGAACCGGCCATCGATACCAATGGCCCTATGGGGAAGGTCGTACTCAGGAGCGACCCGTCACATCGGACGCCAGTGAACTGCGGAAATTGAAAGCTGAAGGCGTTGGCTGTCAGAGATCGCTAAATGCATGAATTGCCCGCGCAGCGCCGTTTATAAGATTTTGAATGCTGCGTCGGCCTAATCGGTCAACGTCCGCGCGGCGATGCGGGTGTTGCGGCGGCGCGGCGGGCTTGCTAGTTCGCCCTCATGATCCAGCCGCCCGAAATCATCCGTGTCGCCAAAACCCGCGTGTCATGTGACGGGTCGGGCGATATTCCCGCCGCGCTCGGCCATCCGCGCGTATTCCTTGAGATCGACGAGCATGGCTATGTCGATTGCGGCTATTGCGACCGGCGTTTCGTGCTGGCGGGCGGCGTCGCCGATTCGCCCGATGTCGTGAACAAACCCGATATCGCATCGGACGCGAGCCTCTAAGAGCTGCTGGAAGATGCGCTAATAGAGCGCATTTTTTGAGACTGTACCCAAGGCGCACACAAAACCCCTCCAAGCTTTTCTGTTGGGCTTGGGCGAGAGCGCTCCTATATCGGCCCCATGACCGATATCGCTTCCCAGCCCACCCCCGGTTTCACCGATGCCCGCGGGCTTCTTTATCGCAAGGGTCTGCTCGACCCCGATGGCGCGCGCCGCCTGACCGCGCAGGCGCTGGCCGCGTGCGATGATGGCGAGCTGTATCTGCAATATCGCGCCAGCGAGAGTTTCGGCTTTGACGACGGGCGCTTGAAGACCGCCGATTATTCGACCGATGCCGGTTTCGGCCTGCGCGGCGTATCGGGCGAGATGACCGGCTTTGCCCATGCCAACGACATTAGCGAAGCGGCGATCCGCAAGGCGGCGGAAACGCTGACCCTGCTCAATCCGGCCAAGGGCGCGCCCGCACCGCCGCCGCAGCGCACCAACCGCCATCTTTACACCGACGCCAATCCGCTGGAGATCGTGCCCTTTGCCGAGAAGGTGACGCTATGCGCCGCGATCGACGCCGCAGCACGCGCCCGCGATCCGCGCGTGGCGCAGGTGTCGGTGAGCCTCGCCGGTAGCTGGTCGGTGGTCGAGATCGTCCGCGCGGACGGCTTCACCGCGACCGACATCCGCCCGCTGGTACGGCTCAACGTCTCGGTCATCCTCGAAGAAAATGGCCGGCGCGAAACCGGCGTGTTCGGCGTCGGGGGCCGCTATCTCTACGACCAGGTGATGGAGCCGGCGGTGTGGAACCGCGCGATCGACGAAGCGCTGGCGCAGGCGCGGGTCAATCTGCGTTCCGTCGCCGCCCCGGCGGGCGAAATGACCGTGCTGCTCGGCCCCGGCTGGCCGGGCGTGCTGGTGCATGAGGCGATCGGCCACGGGCTGGAGGGTGATTTCAACCGCAAGGGCACCAGCGCCTTTTCCGGCCGCGTGGGCGAACGCGTCGCCGCGCCGGGCGTCACCGTGGTCGATGATGGCAGCATCGCCAGCCGACGCGGGTCGCTCAGCATCGATGATGAGGGCACGCCGACGCGCGAGACCGTGCTGATCGAGGACGGCATCCTCAAAGGCTATATGCAGGATCGCCTCAACGCCCGGCTGATGGGCGTCGAGCCGACCGGCAATGGCCGGCGTGAAAGCTATGCCCATGCGCCGATGCCGCGCATGACCAATACCTTCATCAAGGGCGGCAAGGATGATCCGGCGGAATTGCTGAGCCGCATGAAGTCCGGCATTTTCGCCAAAAGCTTCGGCGGGGGTCAGGTCGACATTGTGTCGGGCAAGTTCGTCTTCACCTGCACTGAGGCCTATCGCGTCGAGAATGGCCGGCTGGGCGATCCGATCAAGGGTGCGACGCTGATCGGCGATGGCCCGACCGCGCTGACCAAGGTGATCGGCATCGGGGATGACTGGGCGCTCGATGAAGGGATCGGCATGTGCGGCAAGGGCGGTCAGAGCGTGCCGGCCGGTGTCGGCCAGCCGACCTTGCTGATGGAAGGGCTGACGGTCGGCGGCACGGCGGCCTGAAGGTCGAGCCTTCCCCTATACTGGATGAAGGGCATGCCTGTTTTTTGGGCAGTGCGCGGTTGCTCGCCCAAAAAATCGGCGCTGCCATCTTCTCGGCTCCTCCGGACACCGCATTAACGCGCGTTTAAGGAATTGGCATGCCTCTTGCTGATGTAGCTCCGCACACCAGTGAAGGGGGCGACATGAAACTTGTCATGGCTATCATAAAGCCGTTCAAGCTCGACGATGTTCGCGAGGCACTGTCCTCGCTCGGCATCGCAGGCATGACGGTCAGCGAAGTGAAGGGCTTCGGTCGCCAGAAAGGCCAGACCGAAATCTACCGCGGCGCCGAATATTCGACCAACATGGTTCCGAAGATCAAGATCGAGGTCGTCTGCGATGACGACCTGGCTCCGCGCGTCGTGGAAGCGACTCAGGCGGCGGCCAATTCCGGGGCCATCGGCGATGGCAAGATATTCGTGCTCGACGTTGGTCAGGCCGTGCGGATCCGCACCGGCGAGACCGGCGAAACCGCGCTGTAACGAGGGGGAAATGATGAAAATTTCCAAGACAATTTGCGGCGTGGCGGGGGCTGCGGCACTTTCGCTCCTCGCTGCGGCGCCGGCATGGGCGCAGGCTGCGGCCGCGCCCGTTGCCACAGTGAACAAGGGCGACACCGCCTGGATGATGATGTCGACCGTGCTGGTCCTCGCGATGATCCTGCCCGGCCTCGCCCTGTTCTACGGCGGCCTCGTCCGCACCAAGAACATGCTGTCGGTCATGACGCAGATCGGCGCTGCCGCCTGTCTCGCCATGCTGATCTGGGTGATGTACGGCTATTCGATGGCGTTCGGCCCGGATTATACCAGCGGGCTTAGCAACTTCATCTCGACATTCGACAAGGCGTTCCTGGCGGGCGTAACGCCGGCCTCGCAGGCGGCTACGTTCACCGCCGGCGTCGAAATTCCCGAATATGTGTTCATCTGTTTCCAGATGACCTTCGCCGCGATCACCGTGGCGCTGGTGCTGGGTTCGGTGGTCGAGCGCATCAAATTCTCGGCCGTGATGGTGTTCGCCGCCGTGTGGCTGACCATCGTCTATTTCCCGATCGCGCACATGGTATGGGCGGCGAGCGGCTATTTCTTCAAGCTCGGCGCTCTGGACTTCGCTGGCGGCACCGTGGTGCACATCAATGCGGGCGTATCCGCACTGGTCGCCTGCATCATCCTGGGCAAGCGGATCGGCTTCCCCAAGGAGCCGATGGCCCCGCATTCGCTCACGCTGACCGGCGTCGGCACCGGCCTGCTGTGGGTCGGCTGGTTCGGCTTCAACGCCGGTTCGGCGCTCGAAGCCAATGGCTCCGCCGCGCTTGCGATGATCAACACGTTCGTCGCTACCGCGTCGGCCGGCCTGTTCTGGATGCTTGCCGAAAAGCTCAACGGTCATAAGGGTTCGGCGCTCGGCTTCTGCTCTGGCATCATCGCCGGTCTCGTCGCCGTCACGCCTGCTGCCGGCAATTCCGGCCCGTTCGGCGCGATCATTCTGGGCGCTGTCGCTTCGATCGTCTGCTTCTACGCCGTCACCGTCCTCAAGCCCAAGCTCGGCTATGACGACTCGCTGGATGCGTTCGGCATCCATGGCATCGGCGGCATGATCGGCGCGATCGGCACCGCCATCGTCTATTCGCCGACCTTCGGCGGACCCGGCGCGGCGGATTACGATATCGGCGCGAAGCTGATCGTTCAGATCGAGGCGGTCGTCACGACCATCGTCTGGGCCAGCATCGGCACCGTGATCGCGATCTTCATCGCCAAGGCTGTGACCGGCCTGCGCGTCAGCCAGGAAGTCGAGCTGGAAGGCCTCGACCTCGGCGAGCATGGCGAGCGCGCTTACAACGTTTGAAAGTTTGGCAGGGCGGCCAGCAGGGCCGCCCGCCTCACCCTGTTCCTCCTGCGAACATGCCTTGGGGCCGGTATGCGAATACCGGCCCTATTTTTATGTCGTCAGGGCCGGATCCATAAGGACGGCAATCGTGGCGCATCGGCTGGCCAGCGCCGCGCCCGGCCGACCACCTGCCCCCCCGCGCGCGCCACCCACAGCAGCTTGTCGCGGCGCGGCGTCACGATGCGCTCGTCCCACGCGCCTTCGCCGCGCCGGGCGACCTGCCGCGCGATATCCCCATAAATGCCCGCCGCCGCCAGCACCGCCCAGGCCGCGCGCGGCGGCAGCGCGCCGGTGCCGTGGCGGGCGCTTGCCTCATAATCCGCCGCCATCGCCGCCAGCCGCTGCCCTAGCAGCGCCAGCCGGGGCCGCGCGCTGCGTGTCATCAAGTCGCCGGGCCGAATAGCCATCTCGATGAGCCAATCCTCCGGCAGATAGCAACGCCCCGCCGCCGCATCCTCGCCGATGTCGCGGCCGATATTGGCGAGCTGGAAGGCAAGACCCAGATCGCAGGCGCGATCGAGCGTCGCCCGGTCCTCGGCATCAACCCCCATCAGCACCGCCATCATGCAGCCGACCGCACCCGCGACATGGTAGCAATAGCGCAACAGATCGTCGGTGGTGCGCGGCCGCCACTCACGGGCGTCGAGCGCGAACCCTTCGATCAGATCATGGGCATAGCGCGGCGGGATCGCACATTCGCGCATGACGAGGCCGAAGCCGTCAAAGGCCGGGTCGCCGGTCGGCTCGCCGCGCAAGGCACGCTCGGTCAGCGAACGGATGGCGGCGAGCCGCACTGGCCCATCCTCCACCCCCGCCATCGCCCCGCCATGATCCTGCCCATCGGCGATATCGTCGCATTTGCGCGCCCACGCATAGAGCAGCCACGCTCGCTCGCGCGTGTCCGGCGCGAACAGTTTCGAGGCCATGGCGAAGGATTTCGATCCGCGCGCGATGCTCTCCCGCGCATGGGCGACCAGCGCGGCGCGGCCCTCCCCCGGCGGGGAGGCTGTCTCTGCTGTCACAGCCGTTCGGCCTTCATCGTAAAGATCGGCTGGTGCGGGACATAAGCGGCCATTTTCGTCAGCAGCGCCTCGATCGTGTCGGCGGGAATCAGGATACCGGCATGCTGGGGCCTGATGAAGCCCGCCTCGATCATCTGGCCATGGAAGCCGATCAGCGCGTCATAAAAACCACCCACATTGAGCAGGCCGACCGGCTTGCCATGATAGCCAAGCTGCGCCCAGCTCACCGCTTCCCACAATTCGTCCATCGTCCCGACCCCGCCGGGCAGGGTGACGAAGCCGTCCGACAGGTCGGTGAAAAGCTGTTTGCGCTGGTGCATCGTCTGGACGACATGTAGCTGCGTACAGCCGCGATGCGCGACCTCCGCGCTCACCAGCGCCTCGGGAATGACGCCGATCACCTCCCCGCCCCGCTCCAAAGCCGCATCGGCGACCGCTCCCATCAGGCCGAGCCGCCCGCCGCCATAAACGATGCCGATGCCGCGTTCCGCCAGATGTCGGCCGACCGCGCGCGCGGCATCCATGAAGCGGGGATCGGCGGGCGTGGCCGATCCGCAATAAACCGCCAGCCGCTTCACGCCAGATCGTCGATCATCAGCGCGGCGGTCGCCTTGGCGCTGCCCACGACGCCCGGAATGCCCGCGCCCGGATGCGTCCCCGCGCCGACCAGATAGAGGTTGGGAATCACATCGTCGCGATTATGCGCGCGGAACCAGGCGCTCTGCGTCAGCAGCGGCTCCAGGCTGAAGGCGCTGCCCAGATGCGCGTTGAGGTCGCGCCCGAAATCGGGCGGCGCATAATGGAATTGGGTGACAATGCGGGATCGGATGTCGGGGATCAGCCGATGCTGGATCTCGTCCAATATGCGTTCGGCATAGGCGGGCGCGAACCTGTCCCAGTCGATCGGCAGCTTGCCCATATGCGGCACCGGAGCGAGCGCATAGAAGGTCGAATGCCCCTCGGGCGCCATCGACGGATCGGTGATCGTCGGGTGATGGAGATAGAGCGAGAAATCCTGCGGCAGCACGCCATGATCGTAAATATCGGTGAGCAGCCCTTCATAGCGCGGCCCGAACAGGATCATGTGATGCGGAATGCCGGGCCAGCTTCCCTTGATGCCGAAATGCACCAGAAACAGGCTGGGCGACCAGCGTTTGCGCGCCAGCGTTTCGCCCTGTTTCTGCCCCCGCGGATGCTGGCCGAGCAGGTCGCGATAGCTGTGCATCAGGTCGGCGTTGCTGGCGACAGCATCGGCCTGCCCGCGCCAGCCCGACGCGGTGCGCACCGCGACGGCGCGATCGCCATGGGTTTCGATCTCCACCACCGGGTCGCCGAGCCGCATCGTGCCGCCCAGCCGCTCGAAATGAGTCGCCATTCCCTGCACCAGCCGGTTAGTGCCGCCCTTGGCGAACCACACCCCGCCATCCTTTTCCAGCTTGTGGATGAGGGCGTAGATCGCGCTGGTCTTCATCGGGTTGCCGCCGACCAGGAGCGTGTGGAAGGACAGCGCCTCGCGCAGTTTCTCGTTCTTCACGAAGGACGAGACCATCGAATAGACCGATCGCCACGCCTGATAGCGGGCGAGCGCCGGGGCCGCCTTAATCATCGAGGCAAAGTCGAGAAAGGCCGTCGCGCCGAGCTTGCGATAGCCCTCCTCATACACGCCAGCGGCATAGTCGAGAAAACGGTCATAGCCCGCGACATCGGCGGGATCGAGCTTGGCGATCTGCGCGCGCAGCCCCCCCTCATCGTTCGAATAATCGAAATTGGTGCCGTCGCGCCAGTTCAGCCGATAGAATGGCGACACCGGGAGCAGGGTCACGTCCTGCGCCATATCATGCCCCGACAGCCGCCACAGTTCGGCAAGGCAGGCGGGATCGGTGATGACGGTCGGGCCAGCGTCGAAGGTGAAGCCGTCCTTCTCCCACATATAGGCGCGGCCGCCGGGGCGATCGCGCGCTTCCACCAGGGTCGTTTCGATCCCGGCCGACTGCAGGCGGATCGCGAGCGCCAGCCCGCCAAAGCCCGCGCCAATGACGATAGCTTGCCTGTCCATCAGGCCGGGGGGTTCAGCAATGTTCGCATGGCGCTCCTTATGGGCACGGGTGGCCTTCCGCACAAGATGCGCATCTGGTCGGCCCGGCTGGACCGCCCGGCATAGAAGCGGTCGATCAGCGGTTCGGGCAGACCGTAGAAGCGATCGAAGATGCGCCAGCGCTGGTCCGGTTGCGCTGCACCGAACAGCATCTTGCCGAGCAGCCGGTAATAACCGCTCGCGCGCCAGTGGGCGGCGGCATAGGCGCGGGTCGCCCCGGCCAGCCCTTCCAGCGGCTGATCGGCAAGCCACGCGGCGAAGGTGACGGCTTGCGGCAGGGAATAGCCGGTCATCGGCTGGAACAATCCGGCGCGCACGCCCGCGCGCGCGACGGGATCGTCGGCGGGCCAGAAGCGATCGAAATCGCCGCCATATACGACCGGCAACACGCCTGTTTCCTGATGAACGACCGTCTCGATCCGCCACCCCTGTGCCTGCCCGTAGGCCGCGATCCGGTCCGTGATCGCTACGTCGTCGAGGCCGGAGCCATCGCTATAATAGGTATCCTCAACGAAGATCGTCCGATCGTCCCACGGCAGCAGATAGACGAAGCGATAGCCATCGATCTGCGCCACGGTCGCATCCATGATGACGGGCCGAATCAGGCCATGGGGTTCGGCGAGGCGCAAGGCTTGCCCCACGAATTTCTGCCATCCGCAGCGCAGCGCCGACAGATCGCCGCCGCCGCGCGCATCGAGCACGGCCTGGGCATGTACGGCGCGGCCATCGGCGAGGTCCACCCGGTCGGGCGCAATCGCCGTCACCTGCGCGCCGGTGATGACGCGAACCCCCAGAACCGCGCGCAGATGCGCGTCGAACCTGTCTGACGGCACACTGTTATAGGGCGTTGCAAGGTGCCGGTCGCCACCCGGAAAGCGCACATCATGCCCCCCGGCCCAGCGATGGCCGACGAGGGGATCGACCAGCCAGCGATCCCCGGCCCCAACATCGGAATCGAAAAAGGACCAGAGATGATTACCGCCGAGCCGTTCGTCGCGCTCGATCAGCAGCAGGCGGCATGCGGGTCGCTTGCGCGCGATCGCCAGCGCCGCCAGCCCGCCCGCCAGTCCGCCGCCGATAATCGCAAGATCGCATGAAAGATCGCCCGTCATGTCATGACCCTAGCCGGACAGTCGCGGACCGGAAAGCGCGACTTGCCGGAACGACCCATATAGGATAGGGGGGTATCCTATGCATATCGTTGCCGACAGAGACAAGCTCCTTGCCCGCGTGCGCCGCATCGCCGGGCAGATCGCTGCGGTCGATCGCCAGCTTTCCGGCGATGCGGGCTGTTCGGAAACGCTGCAACTGGTCGCGTCGGTGCGCGGCGCGGTCGGCAGCCTGATGGAAGAACTGATCGAACAGCATATGCGCGAGCATGTCGCCCGTCCGGGCCTGACCGACCAGCAACGGGAAGCGGCGGCGGAGGAGATGCTGGCGCTGATCCGCCGCTATGGGAAATGACGATGCACGATCACGATCATCACCATCCTCACGCGCATGGGCATGACGCCTCGACGCCCGCCATCGATGACGGGGAGGAGCGGCATTATTTCGACCATATCTATCTGACCGCCGGGCATGACCAGAATGCGAAGCGGACCTGGTGGGTGCTGTGGTTGACCGCCGCGACCATGGTGGTGGAAATCCTTTTCGGATGGCTGACCGGATCGATGGCGCTGCTCGCCGATGGATTTCACATGGCGACCCACGCCGGGGCGATGGCGGTGGCGGCGGCGGCCTATGGCTTTGCGCGGCGGCATGCGCGCAATCCTCGCTTCACCTTCGGCACGGGCAAGGTCGGCGACCTGTCCGGCTTCGCATCCGCGCTGATTCTCGCGGGGACGGCACTGTTCATCGCCATTGAATCGGCGATGCGGCTGTTCGATCCGGTTAATGTCGCCTTTGGCGAAGCGACGCTGGTCGCCACGCTGGGCCTCGTCATCAACCTGCTGAGCGCGCTGCTGCTCGGGCATGACCACAGCCATGACGGGCATGACCATGGACCTTCGGGTCATACCGACAATAATCTGCGCGCCGCATACGTCCATGTGCTGACCGACGCGCTGACATCGGTGCTGGCGATCGTGGCGCTGCTGGCGGGTCGCTATCTCGACTGGTGGTGGATGGACCCGGCGGTCGGCATATTGGGATCGATCATGATCGCGCTCTGGGCCTGGGGCCTGATGAAGGATACCGCCGCAATCCTGCTCGACACCGCCGAGCCGGCGCTGATGGCCAAAGTGCGCGCGCTGGTGGAGGCGCAGGGCGCGACCATCCGCGACCTGCATGTCTGGCGCATCGGCCCGCACGCCCACGCCGCGATTATCAGCCTCGCCCCCGGCGCCGATGTAGCAACCGTGCGCACCCACATTCGCGCCCTGCCCCGCATGGAGCATGTGACGGTCGAGTGCGATTAGGAGAAATTACCCGCGAACAGGGTCTCCATCCGACCCTCCGGCGCGGCGCGGGGATAGGCTTCTGCTTCCACCGAAAGCACGATCCATGGCTGCTTCCGATCCGTCCATAGATGCAGGATCGGCGCGACCTCATCGCTGCGGTCGAGCGTTCCGGCGCGGAGCAGGGCAATGCCCGGCCGCCCCGCATTGACGCTATACAAGCGGGTCATGCAGCGAGCGCAGGCCCGCTGGATCGTCTCGTACCCGTTGCGGCTGACATTCGTCCATTCCGCCACCGCCCCCGTTAGCGAGAGGCGCGCGGGCGGGATGGGGGCTTGCAGCGTGAAGGCCGCCCCGGACATGGTCTGACAATCGCGGCAGTGGCAGGCGTAGACAGCCGGCAAGGCATTCCCGTCCAGATCATAGCGACAAGCGCCACAACGGCAGCCACCCGACAGGCTCATCGTCACATCTCCTTCACGCCTACCCGATCGCTTACCCTGCCTTCAGCGCATCCATGATCTGACGCACCGGCGCGAGATCATAGCCCGCCGCCGATGCGGTTTCACCCAGCGCATCGGCGTCATCCCCGGCGCGGGCGCGGGTCAGCGCCCACAGCAAGGTGCTGCGCGTGCCCGACCGGCAATAGGCGAGCGTCTTGCCCGCCCCGGCCTGCTCCAGCGCTGCGGCCATGCCGTCGAGCTGCCACGGGGCAAAGCCGCCATGGCTGACCGGGACGGCGGCATAGCCGAGACCCGCCGCTTTCGCCGCCGCCTCGATCTCCGCGCCATTGGTCTGGCCCGGTTCCTCATCGTCCGGGCGGTTGTTGACGATCATGGTCACGCCCAGCGCCTTTGCCTCGCCGATCTGGTCGAGGCCAATCTGGGGCGATACGTAGAGATTGTCGGTCAACTGGCGGAACATGGGCGCTCTCCTTCGCCTGCCGCATTGCGCCAGCACGACCGCCAATTCAAGTCACAGAAAAGGCCGGATCGCCGCCAGAAAGGCGTCGCCCCACGCATCGAGCTTCTTTTGCCCGACGCCGCTGACCGTGCCGAGTTCACGGATGCTGGACGGCCGCTGCTCCGCCATTTCGCGCAGCGTCGAATCGTGGAAGATCACATAGGGCGGCACGCCCGCCTCCTGCGCCAGTTCGCGACGGCAGGCGCGCAGGGCGTCGAACAGCGGATCGCCGACCGGATTGGCCTCCGCGCCATTGCGGGCGTTGCGCTTGCTGCGCCGTTCGCGCTTGGGCGGCACGAGAATGCGCACCTCCTCCTCCCCGCGCAGGATCGGGCGGGCATTGGGACCGAGCATCAGCCCGCCATGCTCGGTCGTTTCCAGCGCGTCGCGCACCAGCAGCGCGCGCGACACCGGCCGCAGCAGCGCCGTTTCCTCGCCAGCAACGATGCCGTGGACGGAGATCTTGTCATGGCCACGCTCGCGAATCCTGTCGGTCACGCCGCCGCTCAGCACCGTTTCGATATGGCCCGCGCCGAAACTCTGGCCGGTGCGGTAGACGGCGGACAGATATTTGCGCGCGGTCTCCGTCGCGTCGATGCTGGCGGGCGGGCTGAGGCAATTGTCGCAATTGCCGCACGCAGGCGGCGGGCTTTCGCCGAAATGACGCAACAGGATCGCGCGGCGGCAGGTGGCGGTCTCGACCAAAGCGCCCAGCGCCGCGATGCGCGCCCGCTCCCCCTGCTGGCGGGCAGGGTCGAGTTCGGCGATTCGCATCCTAGCGCGGGCGAAATCCTCCGCGCCCCAGAACAGATGCGCGACCGCCGGTTCGCCATCTCGCCCGGCGCGGCCCGATTCCTGATAATAGCCCTCGATCGATTTGGGCAGGCCGGCATGGGCGACGAAGCGCACGTCGGGCTTGTCGATCCCCATGCCGAACGCGACCGTCGCCGCCATCACCATATCCTCACTGGCGATGAAGGCGGCCTGATTGGCCGCGCGCACCTTGGGGTCCAGCCCGGCATGATAGGCGCGCACCGCGCGGCCATGGCGGCCCAGCGTCTCGGCCAGCTTTTCGGTCGCGGCGCGGGTCGGGGCATAGACGATGCCCGGACCGGGATTGGCCGCGAGCAGATCGGTCAGCTGCGCGGTCAGTCCGTCGCGCGGATGGACGGCATAGCGGATATTGGGCCGGTCGAAGCCCGAGATGATGAGGCCGTCGCGCGGGATGCCGAGCTGGACGAGAATATCCTCGCGCGTGTGCGCGTCGGCGGTCGCGGTCAGCGCGAGTCGGGGGACATCGGGAAATTCGTCGAGCAGCGGGCGCAGCAGGCGATAGTCCGGGCGGAAATCATGGCCCCATTCGGACACGCAATGGGCTTCGTCGATCGCGAACAGAGCGATCTTCGCGGCGCGCAGCAATTGGCGGAACCCCTCGCCGCTCGCCCGCTCCGGCGCGACATAGAGCAGGTCGAGATCGCCGTTGCGCAGCCGGTCCTGCGTCTCGCGCCAGTCGGCGTCGACGCTGGTCAGGCTGGCGGCGCGGATGCCGACCGCATTGGCCGCGCGCAACTGGTCGTGCATCAGCGCGATCAGCGGCGACACCACCACGCAGCAGCCATCAAATGCGACCGAGGGCAGCTGATAGCACAGCGATTTGCCCGCGCCGGTCGGCATGATCGCAAGCGTCGGCCGACCCGCCATGACCCGGTCCACCACCTGTTCCTGCACCCCGCGAAACGCGGTGAAGCCGAAAATATCGTGCAGCAACGTGGGAATGTCAGGGCGCATCAGGGGCCTTTAGAGCATTTTCGAAGCAGATAGAAACCAGTTCGGTGTCGACAATTAGATGAATCATTCTGGCTTTGAAGTCCGGATTTTGCAGATATATTCATAGGGTGAGACCGCTGAGAGTTTTGAGACGGCGGCGGATATTAGGGCGGCTTCACCAAGCGGGTCCCGTTCTGACGGGAGGCTGATCGTCCAACGCTGCAACCATCCTTCAGAACAGGAGGAGCCGCGGCTTGGCCTAAACAGTAACCAGGCATATCATATACATGCAGCCTAACAGGCGCGGCCTACGGAGCATGATGCGGATCGACGATATAACCCGTTTGAACGCCTTTGACTCGACCATCGCCCGTCGTCATAGCGGCGCGCAAGACGGATATAAAGGCGGCGCGGTCACGCCGACGGAAGCATGACAAGAAAATTCTAAGAGTAGAATAATGTCCATTTCCGCCCGTCTGCTGCGTTCGCTCAACCGGACGGCCGGGACCCTCTATAGCGAAACGCCCACCTATGCATCGCATGTGGAGGCGATTCAGGCATCGCTGATGTGGGCGCATTTCGGAAGGCCGCACGAGCTCCAAGGCGCTAGTCCCTGCCATATCCCAGAGACGCCACCTTCACCGCGAGCCAGTCGGCCAGCGCCTCGATCCGTGCGAGCGCGCGCAGATCGACGTGGGTGACGAGCCAGAAGCTGCGCGTGATCGCGACCTCGTCCTGCATCAGCGGCACGAGCCTGGGGTCGTTGATCCCGATGAAGTCGGGCAAGACGCCGATGCCCGCGCCCTCGCTCAGCATGCGGTGCTGCACATTGATGCTGGTGCTGCGCAGGTGCGCTTTCAGGCCCGCTTCAACTTCGCCCAGATAATCGAGTTCCGGCGAGAAAATAAGCTCCGGCACATAACCGACGAGCATATGATCTCGCAGGTCGGCGGGATGGCGCGGGCGACCGGCGCGGTCGAGATAGGCCTTCGCCGCATAGAGCCGCAGCCGATAATTGCCGAGCCGCTTGACCACCAGCCGTCCGCGCTGGGGCCGCGCCAGCATGACGGCCATGTCCGCCTCCCGCTTCGAGGGGTTGAGGAAGCCGGAGGCTGTAATCAGATCGAGCTGAATGCCGGGATACCGCACGCTGAACTCCGCGACCGCCGGGGCCAGCACCCAGGTTCCGAACCCTTCCGCCACCGAAAGGCGAACCTGCCCGGTCGGGCCGCCGGGGCTGCCGCCGCCATCGTCCATGGCCGCGAGCGCCGCGCTTTCAATGGCTTCGGCGTGATGGAGCAGGCTTTGACCCCGCTCGGTCAGCCGCCGCTCGCCGCCGGCGATCTCGAACAGGGTCGTATCCAGCGACTGGCTGAGCCGCGTAAGACGCCGGCCGATGGTCGTCGCGTCGATGCCCAGCGTCCGGGCGGCGGGCGCAATCCTCCCCGCCCTTGCCACCGCAAGGAACGTGCGAAGGTCATCCCAGTCGAACATATCCGTCCTTCCCACTGCAAATTTGCAGCACAGGTCTGCATTTTTGTCCAATTGCCTGCACAATCACAATGTACCACATAAGCGCAAAGACTGTTTGAGAAAGAGGATGCCCATCCATGCGCGACATTGGTCACAGGCTCGCCACCGGCGTCACGGCGACGGCCGCAAGCCGCTACAGCGACGTGTTCGACCCCAATAATGGCGGGGTTCAGGCGCGGGTAGCGCTGGGCGATGCGGCGCTGCTCGATCTCGCCGTCACCGCCGCGAAAAAGGCGCAGCCTGCCTGGGCAGCCACCAATCCGCAGCGCCGCGCGCGGGTGATGTTCAATTTCAAGGCGCTGGTCGAAAGGCATATGGACGAACTCGCCCATCTGCTCTCGTCCGAACATGGCAAGGTTATCGCCGACGCGAAGGGCGATATCCAGCGCGGCCTGGAAGTCATCGAATTTTGCTGCGGCATCCCGCATGTGCTCAAAGGTGAATATACGCAGGGCGCCGGTCCCGGCATCGACGTCTATTCGTTCCGCCAGCCGCTCGGCATCGGCGCGGGCATTACGCCGTTCAACTTCCCCGGCATGATCCCGCTGTGGATGTCGGGCGTGGCGATTGCCACCGGCAACGCCTTCATCCTCAAGCCATCGGAGCGCGATCCTTCGGTGCCGGTGCGCCTTGCCGAACTGTTCAGCGAAGCGGGCCTGCCCGATGGCATCCTGCAGGTCGTGCAGGGCGACAAGGACATGGTCGACGCGATCCTCGACCATCCCGATATCAAGGCGGTCAGCTTCGTCGGATCGTCCGACATCGCCCATTATGTCTACAAGCGCGGCGTCGATGCGGGCAAGCGGGTACAGGCGATGGGCGGGGCCAAGAATCACGGGATCGTCCTGCCCGACGCCGATCTCGATCAGGTGGTGAACGATCTGTCCGGCGCGGCCTTCGGGTCGGCGGGCGAGCGCTGCATGGCGCTGCCGGTGGTGGTCCCGGTCGGCGAAAAGACCGCGATCGCGCTGCGCGAAAAGCTGATCCCCGCGATCCATGCGCTGCGGGTCGGCATATCGACCGACACGGAAGCGCATTATGGCCCGGTAGTGACCGCCGCGCACAAGGCGAAGGTGGAGGCATGGATCGGCAAGGGCGTCGAGGAAGGCGCGGAGCTGGTGATCGACGGACGCGGTTTCACGCTTCAGGGGCATGAGCAGGGCTTCTTCGTTGGCCCCACCCTGTTCGATCACGTCAAACCGACGATGGATGCGTATAAGGAGGAAATCTTCGGTCCCGTCCTGCAAATCGTCCGCGCTGACAGTTTCGAGGAGGCGCTCGCCCTGCCCAGCCAGCATCAATATGGCAATGGCGTCGCGATCTTCACGCGCAACGGCCATGCCGCGCGCGAATTCGCCGCGCGCGTCGATGTGGGTATGGTCGGCATCAACGTGCCGATCCCGGTGCCGGTCGCCTATCATACATTCGGCGGCTGGAAGCGGTCGGCCTTTGGCGACACCAACCAGCATGGCATGGAAGGCGTCAAATTCTGGACCAAGGTCAAGACCGTGACCCAGCGCTGGCCCGATGGCAGCGCGGACGGCGGGAACGCCTTCGTCATCCCGACCATGGGGTGATAGGATAGTGCTCATTAGGCGACACAGCAGGATGGACAAAGGCGACTCATGAACGGCCAATTCGACCTCAATGACGACCAGCGCGAGATTCAGGACCTCGCGCGACGATTCACCGCAGACGCCATCACGCCCCATGCGGCCGAGTGGGATGAGAAGCATATTTTCCCGCGCGAGACGATCCGGGCCGCGGCGGAGCTTGGTTTCGGCTCCATCTATGTGTCGCCGGAATCGGGCGGCATCGGCCTTGGCCGGCTGGAATCCGCGCTCATCATGGAGGCCATGGCCTATGGCTGCCCGGCGACCAGCGCCTTCATTTCGATCCATAATATGGCCGCCTGGATGATCGATTGCTTCGGTGCGCAGGCGGTGAAGGACAAATATCTGCCCTCCATGGTCACGATGGAGAGGTTCGGCAGCTATTGCCTGACCGAAGCGGGATCTGGTTCCGACGCGGCGGCGCTGAAAACCCGCGCGGTGCGGGACGGCGATCATTATGTCGTGACCGGATCGAAGCAGTTCATTTCGGGCGGCGGCGAAAATGACATCTATGTCGTGATGGTCCGCACCGGCGAGGATGGCCCGAAAGGGATCTCCTGCCTGGTGATCGAAAAGGATATGGCGGGTGTCAGCTTCGGCGCGAACGAACGCAAGCTTGGCTGGCATGCCCAGCCGACCGCGCAGGTGAATTTCGACGGCGTCCGCGTGCCGGTGGCCAATCGCATCGGCGACGAGGGCGAAGGGTTCCGGATCGCGATGATGGGTCTGGACGGCGGCCGGCTCAACATCGGCGCCTGCTCGCTGGGGGGCGCGCAACGCTGTCTCGACGAGGCGATCGGCTATACGAAGGAGCGCCGGCAGTTCGGTCAGGCCATCGCCGATTTCCAGAATACGCAGTTCACGCTGGCCGACATGGAAACCGAGCTTCAGGCGGCGCGGACCTTGCTCTATACCGCCGCCGTCAAGGTCACGGACAACGCGCCCGACAAGACCCGCTTCGCCGCCATGGCCAAGCGGTTCGCCACCGACACCGGATCGTCGGTGGTCGACCGGGCGCTGCAACTGCATGGCGGCTACGGCTATTTGATGGACTATCCGATCGAACGCTTCTGGCGCGACCTGCGCGTCCATTCGATCCTGGAGGGCACCAATCAGGTAATGCGCATGATCATCGGCCGCGAGCTGGTGCGGGGATGAGCGAGATCGAGGCTCCACTGGTCCTGACGTCCATAGAAGGCGGCGTCGGCCGTATCCGGCTGAACCGGCCCAAGGCGATCCACGCGCTGACCCCCGCCATGGTGGAGATCATCACGCGGGCGCTTTTGATATGGCGCGGCGACGACGCCGTTAACGCCGTGATGATCGACCATGCCCCCGCGCCGGATGGCGATCCTAAGCTGTCGCGCGGTTTTTGCGCGGGCGGCGACATTGCGATGATCGCCAACAGCGCCCGTGCCGACTGTGCCGAGGCGGAGCGGTTCTTCTTCCACGAATATCGGATGAACCATCTGTTGTTCGTCTATCCCAAGGCGGTCGTCACGTTCATGGACGGCATCACCATGGGCGGCGGCGTCGGCATCGCCGCGCCTTCGCGTTATCGCGTCGCGACCGAGCGGACGGTGTTCGCCATGCCCGAAACCGGCATCGGCCTGTTTCCCGATGTGGGCGGCGGCTGGTTCCTGCCGCGCCTGCCCGGCCGGGTCGGCGCATGGCTGGCTACGACCGGCGCGCGGATCGACGGGGCGGATTCGCTGTCGATCGGGATGGCGTCGCACTATATCGAAAGCGGGCGGCTGGAGGATGTGAAGGCGCGGATCATCGCCGACCCTGCCCGTCTGGCCGCGATCCTCGACGCCGCGCACAGCGTCCCGCCCCCGGCCAGGCTGGATGCGCAGCGCGACGCGATCGACCGGCTGTTCGCCTCCGATCGCTATGAGGACATTTTATCCGCGCTCGCGGCGGACCATTCGGAATGGGCGCAAAAACAGCGCGCGCTGCTCGGCACGAAATCGCCGCAGACGGTAAAGGTCGCGCTGCGGCAGCTGGTCGAGGGCGCGGCCTTCACCGATTTCGCCGACAATATGCGCAACGAATATCGCATCGCCCATCATGTCATCCGCCGGCCCGATTTTGTCGAAGGCGTGCGCGCCGTCATTTTCGACAAGGACAATGCGCCGCGATGGACGCCGGCGACGGCGGAGGACGTGACCGACGAACTGGTCCAGTCGCTGTTCGCGCCCCTGCCGCCCGAACAGGAATGGACCCCGCTGCCCGCATTAGGAGAGTGATTGCAATGAGCGCTACGATCGCCATCATCGGATTGGGCAATATGGGCGGCGGCATGGCCGCCAATCTCGTCAGGAACGGCTATGCGGTGCGGGCTTTCGACCTGTCGGAGGACGCACTGGCCAAGGCGGAGGCCGCTGGCTGTACGCGCGCCACCAGCGCGGCGGATGCGGTCGGCGGGGCCGATGCCGTGGTCACGATGCTACCGGCGGGCAAGCATGTCGAGGCCGTTTATACGGACGATGTCTTTGCCGCTGCGGCCAAAGGCGCGCTGTTGCTCGATTGTTCGACCATCGACGTCGCCACGGCGCGCCGCGTCCATGACGCCGCTGCCGGCCAGGGGTTCGACATGGTCGACGCGCCGGTATCGGGCGGCATCGCGGCGGCGGCGGGCGGCACTCTCACCTTCATGGTGGGCGGCAGCGATACCGCGTTCGAACGCGCAAAGCCGATCCTGTCGGCGATGGGCAAGGCGGTGATCCACGCCGGCGGCGCGGGCACCGGACAGGCCGCGAAAATCTGCAACAACATGCTGTTGGGCGCGACGATGGTCGCGACCTGCGAAGCCTTCGCCATGGCCAAAAAACTGGGCCTCGATCCGCAGACATTTTATGACATTTCCAGCGTTTCGTCAGGCCAGAGCTGGTCGATGACCAGCTATTGCCCGCTGCCGGGCGTCGGCCCCGCCACCCCGGCCGACAATGATTATCAGGGCGGCTTTGCCGTCGCGCTGATGCTCAAGGATCTGAAGCTCGCGACCCAGGCGGCGCAATCCGTCGACGCCGCCGTGCCGATGGGCAACGCGGCGCAAGCTCTCTACCAGGCGTTCGCCAGCTCCGGGCAAGGCGGCCGCGATTTTTCAGCGATCATCAAGATGCTGGGATGATCGACCGCGAGGCCGTCATAAGAATCTTGCATGCGCTACTATAGCGCAGGGTATCGGCATCGGGGATCAGGGTGAAACTGGTGCGGCGGTTGGCCAGCAGGGCGCTCACGCTCGTAAATTCGCCCAGGCACATCGTCACCGCATCGATGGTGTGGCCAAACGGGATGGTCAGCAGAGTCGCGCCATTGGCGATGTCGGCGGTATAGGCGTTGGGCTGGTCGATCGCCGCGCCCCAGTTCATGCCCGACCCGACCACGACAAAGGAACCGAGGGCTTTGAGCGGTTAAGGCAAAACGCGCTCGATTGGATTGTTATGCTCCTGCGTAAAGCAGATAAGGAGCAACCCCGCTACCATCCCGCTATTCCAAAGCAATTAGCGGTGTGTCCGGTCTATCGAACCTATACCGCTTCACCTACCATATTATATCCTATGCTGATCGGCAGTTTGGGCAGACCGCGAGTTCCGAGCCGATGACGAAGGATGATCCAGCATATCAGTATATACGGTTGCTGCGCGCTCAAATGTCTGATTCGGAATTGGTCTTAGTCGCGCTCAATTGCGCGTTCGGGCCGGGGCATGAAAAGTTCAAGCCGCTTATCGAGCGTTACGCTCTACTTCATAACATGAACCCATCTGATCGGACCCTGTTCGAGTTAGATGTCCAGTTTGAACCAGAGGCTTTCGGGATCACGAACCAAGACAGAATAGCCCACGGTGACGGCCCGCCCGCGCTCCTTGATGGCGAAGGCCAAGGGGATGATGACGCATCTTTATGATGGCCGCTATGTTGGCCGGGAAAGACGGCCGTAGATTTTTCTTAAGAAAATCAATGTGTTAAATAGAAAAATGGCGGAGACGGAGGGATTCGAACCCTCGGTAAGGAGTTATCCCTACGACGGTTTAGCAAACCGTTGGTTTCAGCCACTCACCCACGTCTCCACATGGCCTGAATACCCGTCGAGGACGGGCCAGCGGCTAGGCGATCCGGGCTATAGCGACGCTCTTCGCACATGGCAACGGTCCGTTGGCACGATTTTATGCGCGATTGCTTGATGGTGCGGTCTCCATCCGGCGCGTAATAGACTCGTGTCGCCGTTCGTTCATTGTCGTTTCAGCTTGCTACCCGATAACTGTCGCCCTGATATATGAGCGGATTTGCGGGGAGTGACGGGATGATCGGAACATTGAGGCGAGCGACCGCCCGCTATGTGCGTGGCAGAGCGGTGATGGCAACGCTTGCGAGCCTCGCGCTCGCGCCGGTGCCCGCCAACGCGCAGGTACGGACGGTCGATCCGAACAGCGCGATCGATTCCGATCTTGCGCCTGTGCCCCCGGCGCGCAGTGCGCCTGCTGCCCCGGCGGCCGACACTGCGGTCAAAGCCGACAGCAGCGTCTATGAAGCGCAATCCGACAGTGGCGTGACATCGGGGGCGACGGCGACCGGAGCGCCCGTCACGGCGGGTTCGCCGCCAGCAGCGCCCGTACCGGCTGACTCCTATCAACAGGATGATCTAATCGGCGCGGCCGAAGGCGTGTTCGGCAAGGGTGCAGCCGGCCTTGCGGGGATGATCGAGAAGATCCTCAAGGATCAGGGACGTCCGAACGCCTATATTGCGGGACGAGAGGCGTCAGGCGCGTTCGTCGTCGGCCTGCGCTATGGTTCGGGCACGCTCAATCACAAGGTCGAAGGCAAAAGGGAGGTTTACTGGACCGGCCCGTCGATCGGTTTTGATGTCGGCGGCAATGCCTCCAATACGTTCGTACTGGTCTATAACCTCTACGACACGCAGGATCTGTTTCATCGTTTTCCTGCCGCAGAAGGCACCGCCTATCTCGTCGGCGGCTTTACCGCCAGCTATCTGCGGTGGGGCAGCGTGGTGCTGATCCCGATCCGCCTTGGCGTCGGCTATCGGCTGGGCGTCAATGCGGGCTATATGAAATTCACCGAGAAGCGGAACTGGCTGCCCTTCTGATCGATCGGGCGGGTCAGAGCGATAAGGCGAGTTGTTCGACGGGGCGGATCGCCTCGTCGCCCGGCTCCAGATTATGAATGCCAAGACCCAATAGACGCGCGCCGGTGCGCAGCGGCCATTGCGCCAGCAGCAGCGCGCGCGCGGTCTCGCCGAGCATAGCGGGTGAACGCACCGGCGTCGCAAAGCTTCTGGAGCGGGTGATGATGCGGAAATCGGCGAATTTGATCTTGAGCACCACCGTCCGGCCATAACAGCCGTTTTTCTCGATCCGGCTCCACAGGCTTTGCGTGATCCGGTCGATCTCGCCGATCAGGGCGTCACGCGACACAAGGTCATCGAAAAACGTGTCCTCGACGCTGACCGACTTGCGCTCCTGCCGATCGCGCACCGGGCGGCCATCCTCTCCCCGTGCAGCGGAAAAGTAGAAGTGGGCGGCGCTGCCGAAATGGCGTTCGAGAAAGGTCAGATCGTGCGCGCGCAGATCCGCGCCGGTCTCGATCTTCAGCGCCTGCATTCGCCGCGCGGTCACTGGCCCTACTCCGTGGATGCGCCGCACCGGCATGGCGGCAATGAACGCAGCGCCAGCGCCGGGGCGCACCACACACAGGCCATCGGGCTTGTTCTGATCGGACGCCAGCTTGGCGAGCAGCTTGTTGTAGGAAACGCCCGCAGAGGCTGTCAGTCCTGTTTCCTCGCGGATCATCTGCCGAATCTGCTCCGCGATGGCGGTGGCTGACGCGATCCCTAACTTATTCTCCGTCACATCGAGATAGGCCTCATCGAGCGACAGCGGCTGGATGATATCGGTGAAGCGTTCGAAAATCGCCCGTACCTGCGCCGACACCGCGCGATAGACTTCGAAGCGCGGCGGCGCGAAGATCAGGTCCGGGCATAGCCGCCGGGCGCGAGCGCCCGGCATGGCCGAGCGAACCCCGAATACCCGCGCCTCATAGCTCGCCGCCGCCACCACCCCGCGCGGGCCGCTGCCGCCGACGGCGACCGGCTTGCCCCGTAACTCCGGATTATCACGCTGTTCCACCGACGCGAAAAAGGCGTCCATATCGACATGGATGATCTTGCGCAGTGGGCCAGCAACCGTGAGGGGCGACGAGTCGTCCATGCGACATGCTTATGCCATGACGGGAACGAAAGGGAAACAAATGTCGGCCTTGCGTGATCCGCCGCCGCTTTATTTCCCGAGCTGATCCTTAAGCGCCAGCAGAGTGGCAAAAGGCCCGGCCTGCTCCTCCCCAACCACACCTGCCGCTTTCAGCAGCGCGTCGGCGTTGGGCGAGCGGGGATAAGGCGTCATGGCCAGCGCGACCGTTTCGGCGACCGCTTCGCCTATGTCGATCACCTGCCCGTCATAATCGATCGTGTCGCAATCTTCGGCGTCGATCTCCAGTTCCTCGCCTTCGCCCGGCTGCGCATCGTCGCGGACGAAACGCAGGGTGAAGTCGGTGTCGATCTCTTCCGCCACCGGGACGCCGGTGGCGACGCAGGGCTGAGAGAGCGCGGCCCGAACCCGGCCACGCGCGACAATGCCGCCATTTTCCTCGCCCAGCCCATAATCCGCATCGAGCCGATCCAGCGCCAGCAGGCCGAAGCGCCGGGCCAGGGCGGTCCGCTCGCTTTCGTCGGCGCTGATATGATTGACGGGCGCGAGACGACCCAACTGGTCGATGCGCACGGGCCGCGAAAATTCGGGCGCGAGGGTTTTGGGCAGATGGGGGGCGCTCATCCCAGATCGCCTGCCAGCAGCGCTTCGCGCGCCACTTCGCCAAGCCGCGCCCAGCGCGCACGCAGCGCCCCTTCCACATGCGCCAGAGCATCGGGCGCGGGATGTTCGCCGCGGTACAGGTTGCGCCGCAGCGCCTCCGCCAGATCGCCATCGCCGCCAAGCCCCGCGCGATAGGCCGACAGCCGACCGCCAAGCGCGCTCATCATGCGGCCGATATGCTTGCCGACCACGACATCGCCAATGCCTTCCTGCCGCAACTGACCATCCATATCGTCGACGAACAATTCGGTCAGCCACACGCTTTCCTGCGCCGCGTCCTTTTCTTCCAGGCGGATGAGGACCAGCGACAGAATCGCGACGATCATGTCGAACCGGCCGTCGAGCGAATCCGGCACGCCGCCGTCGCGATACCAGTGCGGCTGGCGTCCCTCGGCGACGATAGCGTGATAGAGCGGGGTCATCATACCCCTGGGATCGGCACGCCCGAACAGGCGTTGCAGGAAATTGGGGGCTGATCTGGACATAGTTCGCACTGTTTTCAGGACTGCATGGGGGTGAAAGCCAGCCGCCCCTTGCCGGGACCACTGCATTTCCATATTGATCGGGGCGTCGCCCAATGCAATGGCGGCTTTCGTTGTTTCTTGGGTTCCGGGGCTGTCCCCCGCGGGAGAATATCATGCGTCAGCTCAATCGCCCATTCTCCGGCGGCTTATCGCGCGGCAATCTTGGCCGTAGCGGCCGCCTGCTGCTGGCGGCGGGTCTGGGCGCAATCCTCATCGGCACGTCGGGCTGCGCACGGGTGCGCACGCATCAGGGTTATCAGGTCGACAAGCTGCTGGTCGATTCGGTCCAGCCGGGCATCGATAATCGCGCATCGGTGGAAGGGACGCTGGGCCGTCCGACTTTCGCGGCGCAGTTTGGTGATGCCGACTGGTATTATGTGTCGCGCGACATGCGCGCGCTTGCCTTCTCCAATCCCAAGCCGTCCGCGCAGACCATCTTGCATGTCCGCTTCGATCCCGCCGGCAATGTCGTCGCGGTCGATCGCATGGGGCTGGAACAGGTGGCGCATATCTCGCCTTCGGGCGAAAAGACGCCGACCCTCGGCCGCCATCGCAGCCTGTTCGACGAGATATTCGGCAATATCGGCGCGGTGGGTGCGGGCGGCATGGGCGGTGGCGGTGGCGGCGCCGGCCCTGGCTCGGGTGGCCCGAACGGAAGCTGATGCATCCGTCCGGCGAGGCGCTCATGGTCGCCATCGCCGGACATATGTTGCTTATGGCGTGGGCGCTTTATCGCCCTCGATCACGGTCAGGGGTAGTTTGATCGCCTGAAGCTGCGGCAGGACCTGCGTCTTGTCGCCCACCACGATCCAATGGATCTTCGCCGGATCGATGACGGCGCGGGCGGCCTGATCCAGCGCGGCGGGCGTCAGCGCCTGATAGCGCCGCGCGAGGCTCGTCACATAGTCGAACGGCCTGCCGAACAGCGCATCCTGCCGCATTTCGCCCAGAATCGCGGCGGATGTTTCGAACTGGCCGGGCAAGCTGGCGATATTGCCCTTCACCACGCGGGTAAATTCGGCAGGAGTCACGCCCTTTGGCCCGAGAAAGTCGGTGATGTCCTGCTGGATCGCGGTGATGGCGGGGCCGGTCTTGTCGGCCTGCACCGGCGCGGAAATCAGATAGGCGCTACGCTCCGCCCGCTCGGCGAGATAGGAACCCGCGCCATAGGACCAGGCCTTCACCTCGCGGATATCGGTGTTTATGCGCGAGAGAAAATCGTCGCCCAGCACGGCATTGGCCGCGTTGAAGGCAACGATATCGTCGCCGCCCTTCAGACCCGTCACGAAACCGCCGAGCAGCACCGACTGCGGCGATTGCGGCCGGTCGATCAGGGTGATGCCGGGCCGGGGCGCGGGGATGGGCGCGGAAAAATCCTTCACGCCCTTCATGTCGCGGGTGGAGCGCCACGCGGCGAAGCGGGCCTCCAGCAGCGGCTTGATCTGCGCCATGGTCGAATCGCCGACGACGAAAATCTCGACATTGTCGGGCCGTAGCCACTTATTCTTGTACGCCCCGAGATCGGCGGGCGTCAGCGCCGCAACCGCCGCACTGTCGCCAAGGCCCCGAGCCGGCACGCCATAGGGGTGGCTGGGACCATAGAGCATCGGGAAAATCGCCCGGCTGGCGAGGCCTGATGGCTGCGTCTTTTCCTGCGCGATCTGCGCCAGCTGGATCGCGCGGACGCGTTCCACTTCCTTCGGCTCGAACGCCGGATTCTTGACGATGTCGGCCAGCAGATCGAGCGAGGGCGAGAGGTTGGCGGTCAGCGCGCGCAGCGTCACGACCGATCGGTCCATCGTCGCACCCGCGCTGATGCTCGCGCCAAGCCGCTCCTGTTCCTCGGCGATCTGGATCGCGTTGCGGCTGGTCGTTCCTTCGTCGAGCATCGACAGGGTGAACTGACCGACGCCCAGCCGGTCACGCGGATCGGCGGCGATGCCGCTGTCGAAACTCAGGCTGACCAGCAGCATCGGCACCGCCGTTCGCCGGGCGAAATGGACCTTGATGCCGTTCGAGAGGCTCGCGGTTTCGACCGCGGGGTAATCGAGCGCCGGGGACGCTGTGACGGCGGGCAGCGGCTGGCGGGGCTTGGGCAGTGAAGCGGCGACCTCTTGCGCCGATGCATCCCTGGCCGGTCCCTGCGCCTCGGCATAGTCGGCGCGCGGCCCCGGATCGACCCGCAGCGCATAGACCGGGCGGGTCAGCCATTTACCCATCGCCGCCGTGGCGCTGGCGGGTGTGACCGCCGCGAGCGCGGCCAGCTCCTTCTTGTAGAAAGCCGGATCATTTTGATAGAGCGCGCCTTCGGCCAGCGTAGACGCCTTGCCCGAAAAGCCGCCGACGATTTCGAGACCGGCAATCTGCCCCGATATCTGCCGGGTGGCGACGCGGCTCACCTCGTCGGCGGTCGGCCCCTTGGCGATGAAGTCGGCGATGATCGCATCGAGCCGTTTCGACACCAGCGCCGGATCGGTGCCGGGCTTTACATCCACCGTGACTTCAAACTGGGCGATCTGTTCGAAGGTCTGGACGCTGGCGCTGACCGCAACCGCCAGTTGCTCCTGTCGCACGAGGATATTGTCGAGGCGCGAACTGGCGAGGCCCCCCAGCACATCGGCGGCCACAGCCAGCGGCGCATTGGCCGGATCGCCCATGCCCGGCACGATCCAGTCGCGATAAAGGCGGGTCGTCGCGACCCGATCCTTCATCTCCTGATCGACGCGGGCAGGCAGGCTCGGCACGGGCGCGGCGACCGGCTCGACCTTCCTACCCGCTGCTATCGACCCGAAATATTTTTCGACCTTCGCCCGCGCCGTTGCGAGATCTATGTCCCCAGCCAGCGCCAGCACGGCGTTGTTGGGACCATAATGATCCTTGAACCAGCCATGCACGTCGGCAAGGCTGGCGGCGTCGAGATCGGCCATCGACCCGATCGTGTCATGGCCATAAGGATGCCCGGCGGGGAATAGCGCCTCGCTCTGCGCATAACCGACGAGGCCGAACGGCTGATTGTCATTCTGCCGCTTTTCATTCTGGACCACGCCGCGCTGGGCGTCGAGCTTGGCCTGGGTGACGGCCCCGAGCAGCCGCCCCATGCGATCCGCCTCCATGAACAGCGCCAGATCGAGCGCGCCGACCGGCACCGTTTCGACATAGTTGGTGCGGTCATACCAGGTCGAACCGTTGGTCGGCGTCGAACCGGCGGCCGACAGCGGCTCATCGAAACTCGGCACATTTTCCGATCCGCCGAACATCAGATGTTCAAACAGATGGGCAAAGCCGGTCTTGCCCTTCGGCTCGTTTTTCGATCCGACGCGGTAATAGACGGTGACGCCGACGACCGGCGCCTTGCGATCGGTATGGACGATGACCCGCAGGCCATTGGCGAGGGTGAATTGCTGATAGGGGATGTCGATGGTCGAGGCGAGCGAGGCAATCGGGGCCGGGGCATTCTGCACTGGGGGCGCGCCGCGCGCATAGGCGACCGGCGCCAGCAGGGACGCGGACAGGGCGAGCGATGCGATCAGGCGGCGCGACTGGGGGGAATGGTGCATGGAACCTCTTGGGACGGGTCTTGACGGGCGAGGCCGCTTCGGCGTGAAACATAACGGAGCGCTATAGCGAGGCAAGGAGGATTAAGGCGGACTGAACGGCGGCATGAGGGGCCACGCGCGACAAAAATATGCCGTCGGCCCTTGTGTGCTTTTTATGCAACACCATATCGCGATCCTGTCGATCAAGAGGCTGTCATGAACATCGAAAAATTCACCGACCGCGCCAAGGGCTTTCTGCAATCCGCCCAGACCGTCGCGATCCGCATGAACCATCAGCGGATCAGCCCCGAACATCTGCTGAAAGCGCTGCTGGAAGATGAGCAGGGCATGGCGTCGGGTCTCATCAAGGCGGCCGGGGGGGACGCCGCCACGGCGCTGCGCGAAACCGACGCGGCGCTGGCGAAGGTGCCTGCCGTCTCCGGTTCGGGCGCGCAGCAGACGCCGGGTCTCGATAATGACGCGGTGCGCGTGCTCGACAGCGCGGAACAGGTCGCACAGAAAGCAGGCGACAGCTTCGTGACCGTCGAGCGGCTGCTGCTGGCGCTTGCCCTTGCGACCACCACAGCGGCTGGCAAAGCACTCAGTGCCGCAGGTGTGAAGGCGGAAGCGCTGAACGGCGCGATCAATGCCTTGCGCGGCGGACGGACGGCTGACACCGCCGGTGCCGAGGATCGGTATGATGCGCTGAAGAAATTCGCCCGCGACCTGACCGAAGCGGCGAAGGCGGGCAAGCTCGATCCTGTGATCGGTCGCGACGAGGAAATCCGCCGCACCATCCAGATCCTCGCGCGGCGCACCAAGAACAATCCGGTCCTGATTGGCGACCCCGGCGTGGGCAAGACAGCCATCGCCGAGGGGCTGGCGCTGCGTATCGCCAATGGCGACGTGCCCGACACGCTCAAGGATCGCGCGCTGATGGCGCTCGACATGGGGTCGCTGATCGCGGGCGCCAAATATCGCGGCGAGTTCGAGGAGCGGCTGAAAGGCGTGCTGGACGAGGTGAAAGCCGCCGAGGGGCAGATCGTCCTGTTCATCGACGAGATGCACACGCTGATCGGCGCGGGCAAATCCGAGGGCGCGATGGATGCGGGCAATCTGCTCAAGCCCGCCCTGGCGCGCGGCGAACTCCACTGCATCGGCGCGACGACGCTCGATGAATATCGCAAATATGTCGAAAAGGACCCCGCGCTCCAGCGTCGGTTCCAGCCGGTGTTCGTGGGCGAACCGACGGTCGAGGACACCATCTCCATCCTGCGGGGCCTCAAGGAAAAATATGAGCTGCATCATGGCGTGCGGATCACCGACGGGGCGATCGTGAGCGCGGCGACGCTGTCCAACCGCTACATCACGGACCGCTTCCTGCCCGACAAGGCGATCGACCTGATGGACGAGGCCGCGTCGCGCCTGCGCATGGAGGTGGAGAGCAAGCCCGAGGAGATCGAGACGCTCGACCGGCGGATCATCCAGCTCAAGATCGAGCGCGAGGCGCTGAAAAAGGAGACCGACAAAGCGAGCGTCGACCGGCTGGTGGCGCTGGAAGCCGACCTCGCCAATCTGGAGGAGCAATCTGCGGGGCTTACCCGGCGCTGGCAGGCGGAAAAGGACAAGATTGCCGGTGAGGCGAAGATCAAGGAACAACTCGATGCCGCGCGGCTGGAGCTGGAACAGGCGCAGCGGGCGGGCGATCTCGGGCGGGCGGGCGAGCTGTCCTATGGGACGATCCCGGCGCTCGAACGCAAGCTGGCCGAGGTCGAGGAAGCGGGTGAAGGCGCAATGCTGCGCGAGGAAGTGACAGCTGAGGATATCGCCGGCATCGTCGCGCGCTGGACCGGCATTCCGGTCGAGCGAATGATGACGGGCGAGCGCGAAAAGCTGCTCGCGATGGAAGCGGAACTGGGCAAGCGCGTCATCGGGCAGGCTGATGCGGTGAAGGCCGTGGCGAAGGCCGTGCGTCGCAGCCGCGCGGGGTTGCAGGACCCCAATCGGCCGCTCGGCAGCTTCCTGTTCCTTGGCCCGACCGGGGTCGGCAAGACGGAATTGACCAAGGCGCTGGCCGGTTTCCTATTCGACGACGACAGCGCGATGGTGCGCATCGACATGAGCGAGTTCATGGAAAAGCACAGCGTCGCCCGGCTGATCGGCGCACCGCCCGGCTATGTCGGCTATGAGGAAGGCGGGGTGCTGACCGAGGCCGTGCGCCGCCGCCCCTATCAGGTGGTGCTGTTCGACGAGGTGGAGAAGGCGCATGGCGATGTGTTCAACATATTGCTCCAGGTGCTGGACGATGGCCGGTTGACGGACGGGCAAGGGCGCACGGTCGATTTCACCAACACGATCATCGTTCTGACGTCGAACCTTGGCAGCCAGTATCTGACCGGCCTTGCTGACGGACAGAAGGTCGAGGATGTCGAGCCGCAGGTGATGGAGATCGTTCGCGGGCATTTCCGGCCCGAATTCCTCAACCGGCTGGACGAGATCATTCTGTTCCACCGGCTGGGCGCGGAGCATATGGCGCCGATCGTCGATATTCAGGTCGGCCGCGTGCAGAAGCTGCTCAGGGATCGTAAGGTGGTGCTGGACCTGACCGACGGCGCGCGCGCGTGGCTGGGGCGGGTCGGCTATGATCCGGTCTATGGCGCGCGGCCATTAAAGCGCGCGGTGCAGCGTTATCTGCAGGACCCGCTCGCTGACCTGATCCTGCGCGGGGAGGTTCCGGATGGTTCGACCGTGCGAGTGGAGGATGGCGACGGCGCGCTGGCGTTGGAAGTCGGCTGAGAGGCCGGAGCGGCATGCAATACAAGGCGCGCCGCTCCGCCTTATGTCCGATCGGGCCTCGATGCGCTAAAGGGGATATATGACGTTGGCTGGACCGAACGCGATCTCGCTTAACCCGAAACTCGACGCAGTCAGCCTGGCGCGCCAGTTCGCTGATAATGGGCGGCTTCAAATTGCGGATTTTCTGATGCCGGACGCCGCTGAAGCACTGCGCACCCATCTTTGCGGACGGACAGACTGGCGTCATGTCATCAATGGGGATTCGCAAATCTTCGAGATTCCGGCGGATCAGTATGACGCCTTGCCTGTAGCGGAGCGGCAGCGGATCGAAGATGCGATGTTCGCCAAGGCAGGGCATGGTTTCCAGTTTCAGTTCGACACTATCCGCGTGCCCGATGGCCGGGCGGCGCGTCTCGCTTCAGCCTCGCCGATCGACGTTTTTGCGCAACTTATGAGCGCCCCGGCCACGCTCGCACTTCTGCGCACCATTACCGGGGCGGCGTCGATCGCTTTTGCCGATGCGCAGGCCACCCGCTACCGAAAAGGCGATTTCCTGACCCGCCATGATGACGCTGTGGCGGGCAAGAACCGCCAACTCGCCTATGTGCTGGGCATGACACCCGGCTGGCAGGCCGAATGGGGGGGATTGCTCCTGTTCAACGACCCCGATGGCGGCGTCATCGATGTCGTGACGCCCCGCTTCAACAGTCTTAGCCTGTTTGCGGTGCGTCAGCCGCACAGCGTAAGCTATATCGCCCCTTATGCGCCGATGGAGAGACTGTCCCTCACAGGGTGGCTGCGCGCGGAGCCACCGCCCGATTAGCGGGCGAAAGGATCTTCCCCGATCGTCTCGGTCGCCCAATCGAGCGCGCGGGCGATATAGTCGCCATGAGCCGCCTCTGTCTCCAAAATATGGTGTTGCTCGGCGGCTGAGGAATATGGGGTGTCGGGTGCTTTGGCATGATGACCCGACCAGCGGATCAGGTTTGCGTCAAGCTGATCGTCCGGAATATCGATCCCCAACGCCCGTTGAGCGCTTTTGGCGGCGACATGGGGCCGGGCGGCGATCATGTCGTGATGCAACAGGTTCGCTCTCTCCGGTTCGGGGCTGCCGGTGGCGTTGAGGAACATTCCCGCCTGAATCGCGTGCAGTGCGACCGCCAGACCGGCCAGCCGATCGAGATCATCCCCGTTCCGCGCCAGCGCCGCAGCGACCAGCTCCGCATCGGATCGGTGGCGACTGGACAGATGCACCGCCGCACGCGCCGCGAACGCGAGCCGGTCGTGGCCGCCGCGGAAGATCGACCGTACGAACGCCGCGCGTGAGGGGGTGAGGTATGTCGCGCGCGTCGATCCGACTTCGCCCGCCAGGCCGGGCAGCAGATTATTGGCCCAGTTGGAGGGTTTGACGACCACGGTTTCGCCCGAAGTCCAGGGGCGGTGCAACATCGTGCAGATGGCGTGGCAGAGCGAAGCGAAATCGGGATCGATCTGGCCCTTCATATCGAGCGACGCCTGATGTCGGGCGATGTCGGCCAGGATATTGGGTTCGCGCAGCACGCGGACCCGGCCCGGCGCGTCGAGCAGCCGCGAGAGAAAGGTGGAGCCGCAAAATCCGACATGGAAGATGAAGCGGCAGAGCGATGAAGGCTGCTGCGACACATGGCGCACGATGTCCGTCCACGGGATCAGGATGGGCGGCGCGTTGCTGAAATCGGTGCGACCGTCGATGAAGGAGGCAGACGCTACCCGGTCGGGATCACTGGAGAGAAACAGGATCGCATGGCGATCCATGTCCAGCGCGTGCGGAAGCAGATGGGGGTCGGATAGAAGGGCATCGACGTCGCGGCTCATAGCAGCCTAGCCGTAGACGCGAAAAAACGGGTGGGGAAGCGGTGTACCGCCTCCCCACCCGTCAGTCATGTCAGAACCGGGCCGTCACGCTGGCGAACACGGAGCGTCCCAGCACGTCATAGGTGTTGGGGAACGTGCTACCCCCACCGGCCGTAGCGCCAGTGGTGTCGCCGACGACCGGCGGTTTCTTGTCGAACATGTTGAGCACGCCCAGCCGAAGCGTATATTTTTCGGCTATGTCGTAGCTCAGCGTGCTGTCGAAATAGCTGAACGCCGGGATCTTCTGGACCAGGATGCTGGAAAGCGATGCGTCCGCTTTGATCCCCCCCAGATAGCGCCAGCGGGTCATCAGGCTGAATTCTTTCCATGCCAGCATGACTTCGGCGACATGCTTCCATTTGGGCATCGGCTCATAATCGCACACCGGGCCGAAATAGCCCGCGCACTGCTCGGCATTAGCCGTCGGATCTGCCTTGAATTTGTAGTTCCGAGTCCAAGTGCCAGAGAAATTAAGGGAATAATGGAAACCCTCAGTCACGCCGCCGCGATATCCCAGCGAGAAGTCGAAACCATCAGTCTTGATCGCGCCGACATTACCCAAGGTCGATGGAACGCCGACATTGGTCGGGCCACTCAGCGAGCCGTCCACGGTATTGCGCACGATGCTCTGGCACACCGAACTGGATGCGCTGGGATTGTTAAAGCAGGACGCGATGGTCAGGAAGGGCGGCGTGTCGCTGATCGCGTTGGCGATCTTGATATTGAAATAATCAACCGACGCCGTGAATCCCGACAGTTGCGGAGGACTGAGTACGACGCCCAGCGTCCAGGTGTCCGATTTTTCTTCGCTCAGGTTCGGATTACCCCCGGTGAAGATGTTGATCTGACCCGAGATCGGCTGCGGAATGATGCTGGTGTTGCCTCCGCCGGGGAAAGCCGATGACGGCGCACCCTGTGCGATACAGACCGCCTTAACCGCATCGCTGACGGTGCCTGAACAAGGATCGGTACCCAGGCCGCCGGTGCCCGCCACTACCGGCGAGTAAAGCTCATAGAGGTTCGGCGCGCGCACGGCCCGCTGATAAATACCGCGTAGCCGGACACCATTGGTTGGCGACCAGTCGCCGCCAGCTTTGTAAGTCCACACGCTGCCGACAGTCGAATAATCGGAATAGCGTCCGCCAATTTCGAGATTCAACGATTCGAAGAAGGGACGGTCGGTGATCAACGGAACCTTAAGTTCGCCATAGATTTCTTTGACGTCATAGTCGCCGCTGATATTTTGACCCTGACCATAATAGATGAGATCGCCCGAGGCGTAGAGCGGATCGACGCTCGTTCTGCCCTTTTCCTTACGATATTCGACACCTATAGAGAAAGCAGCCGGCTTGTCCGCCAGCGGGCTGGTGAGGAAGGCAAGAGCGGCAGGCGTGATGCTGTTATAGCCGAAAACGTTAAGCGGTACGCATCCATTCGAGGGGTCGAAACAAGCCGGTCCATTGGGACCAGCCACGACGTCGAGTGCCTGCTGAAGGGCTGTATAGGAAAGGTCGTTGCGCAGGATCGAGCTTTTCTTTGACTGGCCATATTGGGCGAAGACGTCCCACCGCAGCGATCCGAGATCACCCCGGAAGCCACCAACGAACTGCATGTTCTTCGTCCGGAAATTTTCCAGGCGCCCGCCGGTTTCGATCATGCGGCGACGAATGCCGATGACGGACGTGCCCGCACGCGCGGTCGGATCGCTTCCGACGCCGGATCCGTCGTTGATCTGCAATCCCGAATTGGCTGCAGTATCGAAAAACGCCGATCGCTGCGCAGGTGACAGATAAGGATTGTTGGGATCGATGTTGAACAGGAAACCCGCCGTAGCCGTCGGTGCAAGTTGCAGATCGACCTTCACGTCCGAATAATTGGCGCGACCATAAAACTCTATGCCGTCCGCCAGCTCATATCGGCCCAGCGCCATAAAGTTCCAGCGCTCGAACGGCGACTGGGCATAGTTGACGGGATTGAAATTATACAAGCCAACATTGCTGCTCAGGCTGCCGTCGGGCTGCACCTGCTGCCGCCCGCCGCCCGGCACGTCAAACGCCGTCGGAAAGGTGTTGCTCGAACCGCCCGAACTGACGAGATCATCGCTGTCGATCGAATTGGCAAGGCGCGGACGCGCGCCATAAAATACACCTTCGCGCTTAGAATAACCGCCAGACACTACCAGGTTGCCACGACCGTCGGCGGTTTCGAAGCCGCCTGTCAGGCTGAGATTATAGATCGCGCCATCGCCGCGCGTCGTCACCTGCGAACTGGCGTCGGCGACAATACCCTTGAACCGGTCGTCGAGGATGAAATTGACCACGCCTGCGATCGCATCCGAACCGTACACCGCCGAAGCGCCACCTGTCAGGACATCGACCCGTTTGATGAGCGCGGCAGGAATGGAATTGACATCGACCGCGCCGCTGGTGTCATAGGACGGGGCGCGTTTGCCGTCGATCAGGACGAGCGTGCGCACCTCTTCCAGCCCGCGCAGATTGACCGTCGCCGCGCCGTCGCCGGGATTGTTCGCACTCTGCCCGAACCCGGCCGCGAATTGCGGATTGCTTTGCAGAATCTGTTCGACGGTAACGGCGTTGGTCTGCTTGATTTCCTGCGCCGTGACGACAGCCACGGGACTGGACGCGGCCAGATCGGGCCGCTGGATTCGCGAGCCTGTGACAATGATGGTGGCGCCATCATCAGCAGGCGTTGCCGCCTGCGGCTCGGCCTGCGCCATAGCGGACGCTGAAACAAATATGCCTGCCCCGGTAAAAGCCAGTGCAGACATAGTTGCGCAACCGCGCAGAAGCGCGTTCTTCGAAAGTCTATTCATTATCCAGTCCCTTGCTCTGGAGTAACAACGGGGTTTCCCCCGATCATAACATTGACCGATGAAAGGGTAGAGCGCCCGACAACGCCCCTTTCATCCGTACTGCGATCCAGTCTGCGCGGCGGTTTTACGACTGTAAAGCGCCGCGCTCGGGCGGATTCACATTTGATTTCCGTTGTAACAAATTTACAACAGCCAAGCGCAAGCGGTTCAAAGCGGGACAAGATAAGTTTGTTGCGGGGAAAGGAACGATGACGGCAGCAATCTGTTGAGCAATTGCTCAACAGCGCGCTTTCATTGCGCGCAAGGCGTCTTTCCGGCGCATGGCTCCGGCCCCATCGTCCCGGCCAAAAGCATGGGATCGAGGCGCGCGTCGTTCCATTTCATCGCCCAATGGAGATGCGGCCCGGTCGCGCGGCCAGTCGCACCCACCGCGCCGATGCGTTGACCCTGCGCCACATGGTCGCCCAGCTTCACGTCGATCCGCGACAGATGCAGGAAGGCGCTGTTGAGGCCATGGCCATGATCGATCATCAGCAGATTGCCTTCCAGAGTGAAGGGCCTGTCCGCCGCCAGGATCACCACGCCATCGGCCGGCGCGACCACCATTTCCCCTACGGCGCCGGTTATGTCCACGCCGCCATGATAAGCGCCCGGCGTGCCCTGATATATGCGTTGCGCGCCGAACAGGCCCGATATCCGCCCCCGGCGCGGCCAGATGAAGCGCTGCCGCCAGCCTTTGCTTTCGGCGTGGATGGCGCGCGCTTCCGCGATTCGCGCCAGTTCGGGCAGGCGCAACGCCATGAACGCCTCGCTATTCTTCGTCGGTCGCATCGGCGCATCGATGCGCTCGATTCGCCAGTCGCGGGGTGTGACCGTCAGCGCGCGTTCCTTCATCTGGCCGTTCGCCAGCCGCGCGGAAAGCCGGGCGTTAGGCTTCGCGTCGCGATCGAAGGCGACCAGAAACCGTCCATCGGCATCGAAGGCTACAGGCTGCCCGTCCAGCCGCAGTTCCACCGTGCCGGGCGGCGCCTTGCCCAGCGCGACGCCGCCCTGCGTCAGTACGCCGGTAAGGGCGAAGTCGGCAGATGCGGCTACCGGGGCGGGCGGGACCGGGGCGGCCGTTGCGGCGCTGGTCAACATGAGCGGGATGGCGATCAGCGCGCTGCGCACGCCCTTCATCCCGCCTGCGGACGGTTCAGTTCGGCGGCTACGGACGCTTCTGCGCTGGCATAGGGTTCCTGCCGCTTGATGCTCCAGTAGCGCAGATCCTCCAGCGCGATCCGCGCTCCGGTGACGGCGCACAGCACATGGTCGCCCGGCTGAAGCACGCGAAAGCTGTAAGCCATATAGTGGAGACGCGCAGGGCGGTCGCGTTGAGACATGAGCATGACAGACTATCCTTCCAACTGACGGCGGATCAGGAAAAAAGGTCCGGCTGACCCGCTTTTCCCACCTCGCGCGGCTTGCGCTCTGCCGCGCGCGGGGTGGATGGTGCTTCGGCCATGCCGTCGCCGACCTGCGCGTTAACCGGCCCGTCCCTGAACCACAGCGTCACCGCACCCGCCGCCCGCGCCTTGGCGGCGGACCCCACGACATGGCCCTCCGCCATGACCCGCGCGAAGCCCAGCGCCAGCGGCCTGTCGGGATCGAGCGATGTGAACAGCCGGGACAGGCGATCGAACGCCGTGGCCCGGTCGCGATGGACCCGCGCCAGATAGTCGGGATGCAGGCGAAGGCGGTCGAGCCTCTCGCGTGCCCGATCGAGCTGGCGGCCGAGCAGCGGAGGGCGCAACGCCCCGCCGACATGGGCCAGCCTAGCCCGCGCATCGGCGGCACGATGGCGCAGGCCGCTGGCGAGCGCGTCGGACAGCTGGTCGAGCCGCTGGCGCTGGCCCGCAAGCAGCGTGTCGGGCGTCGGCATGAGGCGCACCTGCATGTCGAGCCGGTCGCGGGCCTGCATTACGCCACGCCGCGCGGCGCGACCGGCGCGCAGCCCCAGATCGGTGAGGCCCGCCAGCAGGTCCGCCCGCACCGGCACTGCCATTTCGGCGGCGGCGGTGGGCGTCGGCGCGCGCATGTCGGCGGCATGGTCGCACAGAGTCGTATCAGTCTCATGGCCCACGGCGGAGATGATCGGGATCGAACATTCGGCCACGGCGCGGACGACGATTTCCTCGTTGAAGCTCCACAAATCCTCGATCGACCCGCCACCGCGCGCGACGATGACGAGATCGGGCCGGGGCAGCGTGCCGCCGCCGTCCATGGCGCTAAAGCCCCGCACGGCGCGGGCGACTTGTTCGGCCGCGCCCTGCCCCTGCACCAGTACCGGCCAGACCAGCACATTGGTCGGGCAGCGATCGGCGAGGCGATGGAGAATGTCGCGGATCACCGCGCCGGTCGGCGACGTGACGACGCCGATGGTGCGCGGCAGAAACGGCAGAGGTCGCTTGCGATCGCCATCGAACAGCCCTTCGGCGGCAAGTTTCGCTTTCAGTTTTTCCAGCAGCGCCATCAGCGCGCCTTCGCCCGCCAGCTCCATCCGTTCGATCACGATCTGATATTTGGACCGGCCGGGATAGGTGGTGAGCTTGCCGGTCGCGATCACCTCCACCCCGTCCTGCGCGGCAAAGGCGAGACGCCCGGCCCCGCCCTTCCACATCACGCCGTCGATCACGGCATTGTCGTCCTTGAGGCAGAGATAGAGATGGCCAGAGGCCGCGCGCTTGAAGCCCGAAATCTCGCCGCGCAGGCGAACATGACCGAAACGGTCTTCCACCGCGCGCTTGAGCGAGGCCGACAATTCGCTGACGCTCAACGGCGGCGCGTTGTCGCCGGGCCTTTCCTCCGCTAACAGGCGGCCCGACACGTCAAAACCAGCTTCATATTCCGGGGACATGGGCGAAATGAACATCCTTTTGCTTGGCGGCGGTGGCCGCGAACATGCGCTGGCGTGGAAGCTGGCGCAATCGCCATCCTGTTCCACCCTCTATGCCGCGCCCGGTAACCCCGGCATAGCCCAGCATGCGCAACTGGTCGATATCGACACCACGGATCATCGCGCGGTGCTGGATTTCTGCACCCGCCATTCGATCGGGCTGGTCGTCATCGGGCCGGAGGGGCCGCTGGTCGACGGCCTTGCCGACAATTTGCGCACCATGGGCGTGGCGGTGTTCGGACCGGGCGGCAAGGCCGCCCAGCTCGAAGGGTCGAAGGGCTTCACCAAGGATCTGTGCAAGCGCGCGAACATCCCGACCGCCGCCTATGTCCGCGTGACCAGCAAGGACGGTGCGATCGCGGCGCTCGACGATTTCGCCTTGCCGGTGGTCATCAAGGCCGACGGGCTGGCGGCTGGCAAGGGCGTCATCATCGCGGAGACGAGGGCCGAAGCGCTCGACGCGCTCGACACGATGTTTTCCGGTGCGTTTGGCAAGGCGGGCGAGGAGGTCGTGCTCGAAGAGTTTATGACCGGCGAGGAAGCGAGCTTCTTCGCGCTGACCGATGGCGAGGCGATTTTGCCGTTCGGATCGGCGCAGGATCACAAGCGGGTGGGCGATGGCGACACCGGACCCAATACCGGGGGGATGGGTGCCTACAGCCCCGCGCGAGTGTTGACGCCCGAACTGGAAGCACGGGTGATCGACACGATCATTCGCCCCACGGTCGAAACGCTCAGCGCCGAGGGCATGCCCTATTCGGGCGTCCTCTATGCCGGGCTGATGCTGACCGAGGACGGTCCAAAGCTGATCGAATATAATGCCCGGTTCGGCGACCCGGAATGCCAGGTGCTGATGATGCGCTTCGATGGCGATCTGGTCTCGCTGCTGCTGGCGGTGGCGCAGGGGCATCTGGCCGAATATGGCCCGGTCGAACTGGCGCCGCGCACCGCACTGACCGTCGTGGTGGCGGCGAAGGGCTATCCCGGCACGCCGGAAAAGGGTGGGTCGATCGCGGGCATCGCTGTGGCGGAAGCGACCGGCGCCCGGATATTTCACGCCGGCACTGCGGAAAAGGATGGCACGCTCGTCGCCAGCGGCGGACGCGTGCTCAATGTGACCGCGACCGGCGACAGCGTGGGCGCGGCGCAGCAGGCGGCATATGCGGCGGTGGATGCGCTCGATTTTCCGGGCGGGTTCTGCCGCCGCGACATTGGCTGGCGCGAAGTCGCCCGCGAGCGGGGAGAGACCGCCTGACATGGCGACACTGGAACGCGGCGCGCTCTTGCAGGGTTGAGCCGACAGGGAGGATATGAGGCATGCAGGAATTTTTCATCGATTACGGCCTGTGGCTGCTGATCGCGCTGCTCGTGATCATCGGCGTCATCTTCCTGCTGTCGGGGCGGCGCGGGCAATCCGAGCCTGTCGAGGCTGACGAGATCTTGCCGTCGTCCATGCCCTCTGCGCTGGAGGGCCAGGAGCCGGAGATCAGTGTACCGCCTGCGCCGATCGTGGCCGCAGCGCCTGCCCCGGCACCCGATCCGGTCATGCAGGAGGCCCAGCCGATTCCAACCGCCGCGCCAGACGCGGATCAGCCCGACGATCTGCTGCACCTCAAGGGCGTCGGTCCCAAGCTCAACAGCCTGCTGATCGAACTCGGTGTGCGGCGCTTCGCCCAGATCGCCAGCTGGACCGATGCCGACATCATGGCGATCGACGCGAAGCTCGGCACGTTCAAGGGCCGCGCCGTCCGCGACCAGTGGGTGGATCAGGCGCGATATCTTGCGGCTGGCGACGTTGCCGGGTTCGAAGCCAAATATGGCAAGCTGTAGCTAACGCGTCTTACGCGTCGCCCGCAATGTCCCGCACGCGCGGGGCCAGCCGGGCCACTGCCGCGTCATGGATGCCGGGTGCGGTGCACAGCAGGCCGAAAGCGGTCGGGTCCGGCTGATTGAAGGCCAGCCCCGCGCCCAGAGCATCGGTGACGATGCCGCCCGCCTCCTGCACGATCAGCGCGGCGGCGGCGACGTCCCATTCATTGCCCCAGCGCAGGGTCGCGACCAGATCCGCCTCGTCCGCGGCGACCATTGCCATGCGCAGGGCGATGCTGTTGGGCTTGGCAACGGCGACGAGATCGCGCTCGGAACGCGGCAACTGATCGGCGGGCACGCGTGCGCCCGGCAGGCTCGTGCGCGATCCGGCGCGCAGTGCCTCGCCGTTGCGGGTCGCGCCGCCGCCCGCCTGCGCGATCCAGATTTCGCCTCGTGCCGGTGCGGCGAGGATGCCGATCCGCACCGCCTTATTCTCGACCAGCGCGACCGAAACCGACCATCCTGGCCGACCGCGCAGATAATCGCGCGTGCCGTCGATCGGATCGACCACCCAGACCCGCGACTGGTCCAGCCGATGCACCGTGTCGGCGGTCTCTTCCGACAGCCAGCCCGCCGATGGATCAATGTCCCGCAACAGGCCGCGCAGGAGGGCGTCGACCTCCAGATCGGCCTCGCACACCGGGTGGCCCGGCTCCTTTTCCCACTGCCGCACGCGCGTTTCGCCATTCGCCCAGAGCGTGAACGCATGCGCGCCGGCTTGCGTCACCGCCGCAACGACACGGTTCAGATCGACCTCAGCTCCCGGCAATGGTCATCCCGTCGATTCGCAGCGTCGGCACATTCATCGCGTAACGGAAATGCAGGTCGTTGGCCGGAACCAGCGAACGGAACATATCCTTGAGGTTGCCCGCGATCGTGATTTCGGAGACGGCGTGGCCGACCGCGCCATTTTCGATCAGGAAGCCGGACGCGCCCCGGCTGTAGTCGCCCGTCACGCCGTTCACACCCATGCCGATCAGTTCGGTCACATAGATGCCGCGCCGCACGTCGCCCATCAGTTCGCCGGGCGTCGCCATACCCGCTTCCATATGGACGTTGGTGACGCCCGCGCCGGGCTGTCCGCCGCCGCCCCGGCTGGCGTGGCCGGTCGGTTCAAGCCCCAGTTGCCGGGCCGATGCGCTGTCGAGCAGCCAGCCGGTCAGCACGCCCTTGTCGATCAGGGCGCGTGGCCGGGTCGGCAATCCTTCACCATCGAACGGGCGCGAGCGCAGTCCCCGCTCCAGCAGCGGATCGTCCATAATGGTGACGCCCGCATTGAACAGCGCCTGTCCCAGACTGTCCAGCAGGAAGCTTGAACGCCGGGCGATGGCGGGGCCGACCATGCCGCCGATCAGATGTCCGATCAGGCTCGATCCGACACGCGGATCGAAGATGATCGGCAGGACCCCGCTTTCGATCCGGACCGGGTTGAGCCGCGCGACGGCGCGCTGGCCCGCGCGCACGCCGATCGCTTCGGCATCGTCGATATCCTCCAGATGGCGAACGCTGTGGCTCGCATGATCGCGCTGCATCGCCGATCCGCTGCCCGCCAGCACGCTCGCCCAGGTCGAATGGCTGGTGCCCGCATAAGCGCCCGCAAAGCCGTGGCTGGTGGCGAGCGCCATCTGGCTGCGGCCGCTCGATGCGCCGCCGCCCTCGCTGTTGGTGATGCCCGGCACGCCGCGTGCGGCTTCCTCGGCGATCAGCGCACGCTGCTTGAGCGCCGCAGGTTCGGGTTCCGCCTCGTCAGCCAGGTCGAGCATGGGCGGGCGCTTGCGCAACAGCCGGTCTTCGGGGGCAAGCCCGGCATAGGGGTCCTCCGGCGCCTCGCGCGCCATGGCGATGGCGCGATCGACCAGCGTGCCCAGGGTCGCCGGATTCATGTCAGACGCGGAAATGCTCGCCGAACGCCGTCCGACGAAGACGCGCAGGCCGATCTCCTCGCCTTCGGAGCGCTCGACATCCTCCAGCTCGCCCAGACGCACCGATACGTTGGTCGACGCGTTGCAGACGTAAAGCGTATCGGCCGCATCCGCACCCGCCCTGCGCGCGGCGCTGACCAGATCCTGCGCGCGCGACTGGGCTTCTTCGAGGCTGAGCATGATGTTTGGGACGATCCTTGGGTGGAAAGGGATTATGCGCGCCTTACGCGCTCGAACCATGGGGCGCAACGGATCGCGACATGCAGGTTCAAGCGACGAGCGTGTCCGCCTGTTCCAGCCAACAGGTCAAAAGATGCCAGGCGATCGCCATGGGCGGCGGCGCGACGAAGGGCGCGTCGGGATCGCCCGCAAGCGCCGCGCGCACGCCGGCGGCATCGCACCAGAAGGCATGTTCGATCTCGGTCTCGTCCAGCGTCAGCTTATCGTCCTGCGCCTGCGCGATACAGGCGATCATCAGGGACGAGGGGAACGGCCAGGGCTGGCTGGCGACATAGCGCACCGAATGGACGGCAATGCCGGCCTCTTCCTTCAATTCGCGCGTGACCGCTTCCTCGATCGTCTCGCCCGGCTCGATGAAGCCGGCCAGCGCCGAATAGCTGCGCGGCGGAAAGCGCGGCTGGCGGCCAAGCAGCACGCGTCCATCATGTTCCGCAAGCATGATCGCCACCGGATCGACACGCGGAAAATGCTCGGTTCCGCAACTGCCGCAGCGGCGCGCCCAGCCTGCCTTTTCCGGGGCGGTCACGCCCCCGCAACTGGCGCAGAAGCCATGTCGCGCATGCCAGTCGACCAGACTGCGCGCGGTGCCAAAGAGCGCGAGTTCTTCGGCCGAAATCTCCTTGGCGAGTGACCAGCTGCGCGGGGACCCGGCCGCGCCATGCGGGAGGTTCGACATCAGCCGCGCGAAAATCGGACGGTCCCGCACGTCCATGCCTAACAGCACATGATCCGCGACCACAGCAGCCGACGGGAGCGGGGTCATCACCAGATGGCCGTCCTGCGCCACGGGATCGAGGCCGTCGAGCAGGAGCAGGCGAGCATCTGGGGAGGCAAAGGCGCGGGCGAGCAGATCGGGATTGCTGCGCACATGATCGACCCGGTCGATCGTGCCACCGGCGAAGCCCGGCACTGCCCTTTCGCGGCTCTCACTGCCGTGCATGTTTAACCCTTTCCTGCATCACCGCCTCTGTCGCCCGCCGGAACAGCGTGGGAAGGCCAGCCTCTTCGATATGCGCGATCGGCCACCATTCACCGGGACCGGGCGGAACGCAACTGCTCTCCACCCGCCCGACATGGATGGCAAGGGCGAGCGAGAAATGGGTAAAGACATGATCGACCGGCGCGGCCAGCGTCGTCCACTGCGCCGCGACAGGCGGCGTCGCGTCGGGCGCGGCGCTCCAGTCCGATGTGGGAAGGCCCCGCATGCCGCCGAGCAGGCCCTTGTCGGGCCGCCGCACCAGCCATATCCGGGCGTCGCCATCCTCGATCCACCAGCCATGGCCCAGCCGGTGCGGGCGTGCCTTTTTCGCGGCCTTGACCGGGAAGGCGGCAGGGTCGGCGGTGCGGAAGGCCGCGCAGCCATCCCGCAGCGGGCAGATGCCGCAAGCGGGATTGCGTGGCGTGCAGATGGTCGCCCCCAGATCCATCATCGCCTGCGCGAAGTCGCCCGCCCGCGCATCGGGCGTGATCGCGTCGGTCGCGGCGCGGATTTCGGGCCTCGCCCCCGGCAGGGCCGTCGAGATCGCAAACAGCCGGGCTACCACCCGTTCGACATTGGCGTCGACCACGACCGCGCGGCGGCCAAAGGCGATGGCGGCGATGGCGGCGGCGGTATAGGCTCCGACCCCCGGCAACGCCCGCAGCCCTTCTTGCGTATCGGGAAAGACGCCCCCATGATCGGCGACGACCGCGCGGGCGCAGGCGAGCAGATTGCGTGCCCGCGCATAATAGCCAAGCCCCGCCCAGGCGGCCATCAGGTCCGCATCCTCGCTCACCGCCAGCGCGGCGATATCGGGCCAGCGCTGCGTGAAGCGCTCAAAATAGGGACCGACCGCAGCCACGGTCGTCTGCTGAAGCATCACTTCCGACAACCACACCCGATAGGGATCGGCGGCATTGCTGCCCGGCGGCGCTCGCCAGGGCAGGCGGCGGGCGTGCATGTCATAATGCGCGAGCAGGGCATGGGCGATTTCGGCGCGGGGCATCTCGACGGGCATGGCCGCCCTATGCCATGGTACGGGTCATGACGGAACGCCCCGCCTCGCCAAAACCGGCCGCAAAATCGACCAGCTGTCAGGCCGCGCCTGCCGAACGGCCGCGAATCGGCGGACCGCGCGCGATCGCGGACCTGATGCCGGAGATCGGCCGCGCCGCTTTTCGCAAATTCGGCTTCGTCCAGTCGAGCATCGTCACCCGCTGGACCGACATAGTGGGCGCACATTATGCGGCGGTGACAGCGCCCGAATCGATCCGCTTCCCTGTGGGAAAAAAGGCGGAGGGCACTCTGCAACTGACGGTAATGAGCGGCCATGCGCCGATGATCCAGCATGTATTGCCCGACATTATCGAGCGGGTGAACCGCTTCTTCGGCTATGCCGCCGTCGCCAAAGTCGCGATGCGGCAGGGCCAGATCCGGCCCGTCGACGCCGAGCGACGCCCCCCGCCCCGGAACCTCAAACCTTTGCCGGTCGAGCTGGGTGATTCGCTGCGCGACATCGGTGATCCCGAATTGCGCGCCGTGCTCGAATCGCTGGCGCAGGGGCTTGCCAATTCGCGCGGCCTGCCCAAGATCAGCTGACTGCATGCTCCGGCCGTTGGAGCGCATAATGGACCGTCCGATGATGAAAATCCGCCTGCTTGCCCTTCTCCTGCTATTTCTGCCCATGCCCGTCATCGCCGCGCGCCCCGCGCCGAACTGGATCGCCCGCGTCGCGCTGTCGCCGATCGGCGGTCATGTGATGGGCAATCCGGCCGCACCGACCAGGCTGGTGGAATATGTCAGCTACACCTGCACGCATTGCGCCCACTTCGTGGGGGAGGCGACCGCGCCGCTCAAGGCCGGTTATGTGAAGGGCGGCAAGGTCAGCGTCGAAGCCCGCAATGCGGTGCGCGACAAATATGATCTGGCGGCAGCGCTGCTCGCCCGGTGCGGCGGGCCACGCCATTTCTTCGGCAATCATGAGGCGCTGTTCGCCAATCAGGGGCCATGGCTGGAACAGGTCGAAGCCTATGATCGCGACCCGACGACCAGACCTACCGATCAGAAGGCGGCGCTGCGCGACATCGGCCAGAAAACCGGCCTTTATGCGTTAATGGCCAAGCGCGGGTTCACCTCGCCGCAACTGGATGCGTGCATCAACGATCCGGTCGCCACGAAGCAGATCGTCGCCATGACGGACGAGGCATGGAACAAGATCAAGATCGGCGGCACTCCGAGTTTCACCGTCAACGGGACGCTTGTCGGCGGCTCCGACTGGGCGACGCTTCAGGCGGCATTGCCCGCCGCCGCTCAGTCCACTAGATCACGGTGAACTCAATTAATCCCGTCCGTCATTCGAACAATCCGGAGCCAATCGCGTCGTGAAACTCCTGCCCGGTCTTCTCGCCCTTGCCCTCAGCCTCACCGTCGCCGCTTGCGGCAAGAGCGACGGATCGCCCAAGCCTTCGGGCGATCCCATCGCCGCCGTCGCACCCCCGGCCGGGACGACATGGGCCGAGACGGTCAACATTTCGCCCGATGGTTATTTCATCATGGGCAATCCGCAGGCGAGGATAAAGCTGGCCGAATATGCCTCCTACACATGCAGCCATTGCCGTGACTTTTCCGCCGAGGCGTCGGAAGAAATCCGCGGCATGGTGAATACGGGCAAGATGAGTTACGAATTTCGCAACTATGTGCGCGATCCGATCGACATCGCCACCGCCTTGCTAGCCCGTTGCGGCGGCAAGGATATTTTCTACCCGATTTCCGAACAATTCTTTACGAACCAGAATGCGATGTTTGCCAAGGCGCAGGCGCTGGGCGACGCGAAATATCAGGCGCTGATGAGCGCGCCGCCCAAGCAGCGCTTCGGCCAGCTGGCGGAGGCTGTGGGTCTGGTGGACTTCGCCAAGCAGCGCGGCATCGCGCAGACGCAGGCGCAGCAATGCCTCGGCGACACCGCTGCTGCCGAAAAGCTGGCCAAGGGGGTCGAGGCCGCCAATAGCCGCTATCAAATCAGCGGCACCCCCACCTTCATCATCAACGATGCGGTAGTGGAAAACGCTGCAAGCTGGGCGGTGCTCAAGCCCAAGCTCAAGGAAGCGGGCCTCTGATTGGGCGGCGGGGGGCTGCCTTGTCCGGCGGCGAAGCCCGCTAAGGGGGAAGCGCCCGCCCGCTGCCCGCACCCGCGCTGATGCAGATCCGGCGTCTCAAGCTGTCGGGGTTCAAAAGCTTCGTCGATGCGACGGAGCTGCGGATCGACCCTGGCCTCACCGGCATTGTCGGTCCCAATGGCTGCGGCAAATCCAATCTGCTGGAGGCCATCCGCTGGGTGATGGGCGAATCCAGCGCGAAATCGATGCGCGGCGGCGGCATGGACGATGTGATCTTCGCCGGCACGGCGACGCGGCCACAGCGCGATTTCGCCGAAGTGTCGATGCTGACAGTGCAGGAACAGGGCGAACTGTTCGGCGCGGTCGAGGTCGGCGCCGACGGCGAACTGGAGGTCATGCGCCGGATCGAGCGCGGCGCGGGCAGCGCCTATCGCGCCAATGGCCGCGACGTGCGGGCGAAGGATATCGCGCTGGTCTTTGCCGACGCCGCGACCGGCCCGCACAGCCCGGCGCTCGTCAGTCAGGGACGGATTGCCGCGGTGATCGCCGCCCGGCCGCAGGAACGCCGCGCGATGCTGGAGGAAGCGGCGGGGATTGCGGGCCTGCATGTGCGCCGCCGCGACGCCGAACAGAAATTGCGCGCGGCGGAGGGCAATCTGGCGCGGCTCGACGAAATCCTGATCGACATGGATGCCCGCGCCAGCAATTTGCGGCGTCAGGCACGGGCGGCGGAACGCTATATCCGCCTGTCGGCGGAAATACGGGTGGCGGAGGCGCGGGTGATCTTCGCCCGGTGGCGCGAGGCGAGCGCGAGCGCCGACGCCGCCCGCGCCGAAGCGAAACAGGCCGAGGCGCTGGTGGCGATCGCGCAGGAGGCGCAGGCCAGCGCCGCCGGACAGGCCAGTGCGGCGGTCGAAACGCTGGCCCAAAGCCGCGCCGCCGCCGGGATCGCGCGGGACGCTGCCAGTGAAGCGGGGCACAGGCTTGCCGCGCTGCGCACGCAGAGGGACGCCGCCATCCGCCGCGTTGCAGACCTTGCCGCGCAAATGGAAAGGCTGGCGGAGGACCGCGACCGCGAAGGGACGCTCGCCAATGACGCGGCGGAAGCGATCGCCCGGTTGACCGGGGAAGCCCAGTCGCTCCGCACGCGGATCATGGAAACGGAGGCCGCGCAGCCCGATCTGGCCAGCCGGATCGCGCAAGCCGAGGCGCTGGCGCGCGATGCCGAACTGGATCTGGCGAAGGCGATGGCCCGGCAGGCGGGCGAGCAGGCCGAGTTGCGGGTCGCCGACGCCGCGCTGGCCGCTGCGCGCGGCCGGCTCGACAAATGCCGCCAGGATGTTGCGCGACTGGAGGGGGAAGCGGCGGCCTTGCCCGCAATCGCGCCGATCGAGGCGCAGCGCGATCTGGCGATCGAAACGCAGCGTCTCGCCGCGACGGAGCGTGAGGCAGCGGAGGCGCAAATCGCGGCGACCGAGGCCGCACGGCAGGATGCGAGCGCCCGCCGCGCGCTGGCCGAATCTGCGCTGGCGGGTGCTTGCGCTGCGCTGGCGGCGCTGGATAGCGAAGCGGCGGCGCTCCGGCGCGCGGTGGACAGCAGCGGCGGCGGTCGGGAGCGCGCGCTGGATCGGCTGAAGGCGGCACCCGGCTATGAGCGCGCGCTGGCGGCGGCGCTGGGCGATGATCTCGAAGCGCCGATCGCCCTCGACGGTGCGCGGCGATGGGCGGGGGCGGAGCGGACGGCTAAGGACCCCCCGCTTCCGGCCGGATGCTCTCCTCTCTCCCGCCATGTGACCGCGCCGCCGGAACTGGCGCGGCGACTGGCGCAGATCGGGGTGGCTGCGACCGACGAAGGCCAGCCGCTGGAGGTCGGCCAGCGACTGGTGACGACCGATGGCGTGATGCGGCGTTGGGACGGCTATGTCGCGCGCGAGGGTGGTGCGGCGGCGGCAGAGCGGCTGATCCGGCTCAACCGGCTGGACGCTATCGAGGGAGCGCGGCCGTCTTTGCAGGCCGATGTGGATGCGGCGCAGGCCGCGCAGACTACCGCCGGGCAGGCCGAACGCGCGGCGGTGCAGGCGCTGACGGCGGCACGCGCGGCATCGGGGGAAGCCGATCAACGGCTACGCTCGGCCCTGCGCGCCGCCGATCAGGCGGTGACGGCGCTGGAGCGTCTCGCCGGTCGGCGCGAGGGGATCGAGGAACGGCTGGTCGAGACGCGGCGCGACGAGCGAGCGGCCGCCACAGACCACGACATTGCGCTCGCGGCGCGCGCATCGATGCCCGATGGCGGCGAAACCCGCGCGCTGGTTGCCGCGCTGACGCTGGCGAGCGAAAAGGCGCGGCTCACGGTCAGCCAGTTGCAGGCGGACCGGGCACTGGCGGATCGCAGCCTGGCGGGCGACCGCGAACAGGCGGCGGCGGCAGAAGGCGAGATCAGGCGCTGGCGCGGACGAGCGGGCGAAGCGGCGAAACGGATCGCCGCCATGGTGGCGCGCGGCGAGGCGATCGCGGTGGACCGCAGCAGCATCGAGCATCAGCCCGCCACACTCGAATCGGCAATCGCGGCGTTGGCCAGCGAAGGCGCGTCGCTGGCCGAACAGGCCGAACAGGCACGGCTCGCCGAGACGGAGGCCGAGCGGCAGCTCAAACAGTGCGAGGCGCGGGCAGCACAGGCGAACGAAGCGTCGAGCGCTGCGCGGGAGGCGCGGGCAGGCGCGGTTGCGCGGGCTGAGGCGGCGGACGAACGGCGGATCGAGACCGGGCGGCAGTCGGGCGAACGGTTCGAATGTCCCCCGCCGCTGCTGCCCGAACGGATCGGTTTCGACAGCGCCGATATCCGCCTGTCGCAGACCGAACAGGCCGAGCATGATCGCCTGTCCGCCGAACGCGAGCGGATCGGGCCGGTCAATCTGGTCGCGGCGCAGGAACTGGTCGAACTCGAAGCGACGCAGGCGACGAGCCGGGCCGAAAGCGAAGAATTGACGCAGGCGATCAACCGGCTGCGCGGCTCGATCGGCAGCCTCAATCGCGAAGGGCGGCAAAGGTTGCTCGCCGCGTTCGAGGCGGTGGATGGCCATTTCCGCCGGCTGTTCACGACGCTGTTCAACGGCGGGCAGGCGCATCTGGCCCTCATCGACAGCGACGATCCGCTGGAGGCGGGGTTGGAGATCATGGCCCAGCCGCCGGGCAAGAAGCTCGCTACGCTCACCCTGTTGTCCGGCGGCGAGCAGGCGCTGACCGCCGTCGCGCTGGTCTTTGGCCTGTTCCTGACCAATCCCGCGCCGATCTGTGTGCTGGACGAGGTGGATGCGCCGCTGGACGACGCCAATGTCGAGCGCTTCTGCGACCTGCTTGACGCAATGGTGGAACAGACGCGGACCCGCTATCTGATCGTCACCCATAATGCCGTCACCATGGCGCGGATGCACCGGCTGTTCGGCGTGACCATGGTGGAGCCGGGGGTTAGCCGGTTGGTTTCGGTAAATCTGGACGGCGCGGAATCATTGCTGGCGGCCGAATAGGGTCAGGTTTTTGCGTCGCCATCCCGATGCGCGAGCGGGTTGAACCTGCTCGTCGCCAGCCGCATCCGCCGGAACAGACCGCGCTCGTGGATCGGCTCCAGCATTTCGCCCGGTCCTTCCGGATCGAGTATCTCATTGTCGGCAAGCCAGGCCTGCACATCGTTGAGGTCGGGCGTGGCATAGGCGCGCAACGTTCGCCCCGGCTTGGCGCGCAATTCCTCGATCCCGCCGATCAGGCCGCGCTCGGCGATCACCGCCGCCACGCGCTCTGCCGGCAGGTCGAGATGCTCGGCGATCAGTTCGTCGCGTATGCCCAAAATCACCGCGCCATGGCCTTCATTGCCGGGCGACAGGGTGTCGATGCAGACGTCGCATTCGGTGTCGAGCCGCATCGAGCGATTATTCATGTTCGACGAGCCGACCCGGATCAGACGGTCATCGACGATCAATATCTTGGCATGCACATAGATCGGCGCGCCGCGCATCGTGAAGGGATGATAGATGCGCAGCCGCCCGTGCGAATCCCGCGCCTTGAGTGCTTCGAACAGGCGGGCGCGGGCAGTGTCCATCGCCTGCTGCTCCAGCCAGCCGTCCGCCTGCGTCGGGTTGATGATGACGATCTCCGGCCCGTCCGCTTCCCCCAGCCGAGCGGCGATCGCCTCGGCGATGCGGCGGGAGGCGAAATACTGGCTTTCGGCATAGATGCATCTGCGGGCGGCGGCGATCTGGTTGCAATAGAGCCGCTCGATCTCGATCAGTTCGTCCTGATCGTCCATCTCCGGCGCGGTGCGGGCGATGGCGACGGCGACGTCGCGAAACTGGACCGGCAGGGCGTCAGGCCAGCAGTCATGCTCGCCCGTGATGGGCGACAGATCCTCGCCGCCCGCCCCTTTCCACCGTGCGCGGGCATGATCGCCCAGCGCGGCGGCGACAGGTCCCTGCAAGGCCGTGGTGGCGTCATGCCAGGGACCGTAGGCGGAGCCGTCGGGATGGCGGCGACCGGGGTCCTCGTCACGGTGATGGCGCGTATCCCAGCGGTCGCCGGTCATGTCGATGCCGCCGCAAAAGGCGAAGCAATCATCGATCACGACGATCTTTTGATGATGCGAGGCCGCCGGGGGATGATGGCTGTCGAGCTTCACCGTCACGCGCGGATGCCACATCCATTTGAGCGTGGTGACGAGGTTGGTCGGGCGGATCATCGATTTCATCGCGCCGATATCCCAGCGCAGCAGATAGATTTCGAGGTCCGGATTGCGTTCAACCAGCCAACTGATGAAATCGCCGATGATGACCGGCGCGCCGTCATCCGCCTCGTCCTCGCGGATCAGGGTGATGCGCGCGTCGAAGTCCCAACCGATCAGCATGATCCGCTTCTTGGCCTTCAGCATGGCGGCGCGAGCGTGGCGGAAATAAGTGTCGGCGTCGATGATGACGCTGGCGCGGGTCGCCTGTTCGATCCGCCAGCAATCCTCGCCCGCTACGGGACCGGACGCGCTCATGCCGCACCCACGACGAGGCAGGCGAGCAGCATCAGGAAACCGGCGAAGCGGTTGGAGCGGAATTTCGCCAGCGGATCGACGCCATCTTCACGCAGAGTGGCGACCTGCCACAGCAGATGCCCCGCCATCGGCAGCAGCGCGAGCAGCACCAGCGGCTGGGGCCGAACCTGCCAGAGCGCCCCGGCCCACAGCAGCAGCGCCAGCGCATAGCACAACGTCACGCCCGCGCGCACATGTCCGCCCATCGACAGCGCGCTAGACCCGATGCCGATCAGCGCATCATCCTCGCGATCCTGAAGCGCGTAGATAGTGTCATAGCCGATCACCCAGAAGATCGACCCGCCATAGAGCAGCAGCCCCGGCATCGTCAGGTCGCCCGCGACCTCCGTCCAGCCGACCAGCGCGGCCCAGGAAAAGACGAGGCCGAGCCAGATCTGCGGCCAGCCGGTGATGCGCTTCATGAACGGATAGGCCGCGACCAGCGCGAGGCTTCCCAAAGCGACGATCTGGGCGAGGAAATGCAACTGAAGCAGGACAAGCAGACCAACGAGGCAGAGCGCCAGCAGCCAGCCCCAGGCGGTGGCGAGCGACACCGCGCCGCTCGCCAGCGGGCGGGTGGCGGTGCGCGCCACCCTGGCGTCGAGATCGCGATCGACGATGTCGTTAAAGACGCAGCCCGCGCCGCGCATCGCGATGCTGCCGAGCAGCAGCCAGAAGAAAAGCGGCCAGCGATCCCCGACTCCGCCCGCCAGCGCGACCGCCCATGCGCCGGGCCAATAAAGCAGCCACCAGCCGATCGGCCGGTCGAGCCGCGCCAGCAGCGCGAGATTGCGGGGGAGCGCCGGCAACCGCGCGAACAGCCTGCGGATCGGTCCGCGCACTTCGCTGTCGGGGACGATGGCCTGGCTCACATGCAACTCCGTTCGCGCCGCGCTTGTCGCAGCCCGCGACTTCCCTAAAGAGTGAAACGGCATTTCGACAAGCGCAATGAGAGAGTGCGACGATGACCGCTACCCCCGCCTGGCCCCCGCAAAGCGCCCCCCGGCTGCATGTCGAGACGCAGTTGGGCGAAGGCGTCGCCGTATCCGTCGATGGCAACCCCGCCCATTATCTGATCCATGTGATGCGGGTGAAGCCGGACGATATCGTGCTGCTGTTTGACGGGCGATCGGGCGAATGGGCCGCGCGGGTGCGCGACGTGCGCAAGCGGGATCTGATGCTCGATTGCGTGAGCCGGACGAAGCCACCCGAATTGGTGCCCGATTTCTGGCTGTGCTGCGCTCCTATCCGCAAGGGTCGGATCGACCTGATCGCAGAAAAGGCGTGCGAACTGGGGGTCGCGAAATTGCAGCCGGTGCTGACCCGGCGGGCGGTGGTCGACAAGCTCAATCTCGACCGGCTCCACGCCCATTTGGTCGAAGCGGCAGAGCAATGCGGGCGGACCGCGCTGCCCGAGCTGGGCGGATTGATGAAGCTGGACGCATTGCTCAAAGGCTGGCCCGACGGGCGGCATCTGTTCTTCGCGGATGAGACCGGCGGCGCGCCGTTGCGGCACGCGCTGGCCGCGCATCCCGGTCCCGCCGCATTTCTGATCGGGCCGGAAGGCGGGTTCGATCCGGCCGAGCGCGACGCAATCCGCGCCACCGCAGGGGCCGTGCCGGTGTCGCTCGGGCCGCGCATTCTGCGCGCGGAGACGGCGGCGATCGCCGCGACGGCGGCGTGGATGGCGATCAACGGCGACTGGGCTTCTACCGCGACTGGCGCGTAATCAATGCCCCAAACCTTCCGTTTCATTCCGAAATCGGATTGAAGCATCTGTCCGCGCAACCTATCTGTGCCCCGCGCGCTCTGCTTTGACGCGCCAAGGGGAATCGTTAAGGGCGGGGCATGAGCACAAGAACAGACTCAGGGAAGAACGACCCCCTCATCGAGAGCCGCGACCAGTTGATCGCGGCGTTTGCGGGCGGCGAAAAGCCCAAGGACCGCTGGCGCATCGGCACCGAGCATGAAAAGTTCGTCTATGCGACGAGCGACCATCATGCGCCTTCCTATGAGGAAAAGTCGGGCATCCACACGCTGCTGATCGGCCTGACCCGCTATGGCTGGCAACCCGTCTTTGAAGGCGGAAACATCATCGCCCTGTCCGGCGTGGATGGCACGATCAGCCTGGAACCGGCGGGACAACTCGAACTGTCAGGCGCGCCGCTCGACAATCTGCATCAGACCTGCGCCGAGACCGGCCACCATCTGGAACAGGTCAAATATGTCGGCGACAAGCTGGGGCTGGGCTTCCTGGGCCTTGGCATGTGGCCAGACAAGACCCGCGCCGACCTGCCGATCATGCCCAAGGGGCGGTATGAGATCATGCTGCGGCATATGCCGCGCGTGGGATCGATGGGTCTCGACATGATGCTGCGGACCTGCACGATCCAGACCAACCTCGATTATGGCAGCGAGGCGGACATGGTGAAGAAATTCCGCACCTCGCTCGCACTCCAGCCGCTGGGGACCGCGCTGTTCGCCAACTCGCCCTTCACCGAAGGCAAGCCCAATGGCTATCTCTCCTATCGCAGCCATATCTGGTCGGATACCGATCCGGGGCGCACGGGCATGCTGCCCTTCGTGTTCGAGGACGGCTTTGGCTATGAACGCTATGCCGACTATGCGCTCGATGTGCCGATGTACTTCGTCTACCGCGACGGCAAATATATCGACGCGGCGGGCCATAGTTTCCGCGACTTTCTGGACGGCAAGCTGGCCGTGCTGCCCGGCGAAAAGCCGACCGAGAAGGATTGGGAGGATCACCTCTCCACCGCCTTCCCCGAAGTGCGCCTGAAAAGCTTTCTCGAAATGCGGGGGTCCGACGGTGGCCCGTGGAACCGCATTTGCGCGCTGCCCGCCTTGTGGGTCGGCCTGCTCTACGATCAGGGCGCTCTCGACGCGGCGTGGGATCTGGTCAAGGGCTGGAGCATGGAGGAACGGCAGACGCTGCGCGATTCCGTGCCGAAGCTGGGCCTCGACGCGCCGATCGACGGCGGGCGGCGATTGCGCGACATTGCTCGCGACGTGCTGGATATCGCGCGGTCGGGCCTTGCGGCGCGCGGGCGGCTCAATAGCGCGGGCGACAATGAAACCGGCTATCTGTCAGCGCTGGACGAGGTCGTGTCGTCGGGCAAGACCCATGCCGAACGACTGCTGGAACGCTATCATGGCGAATGGCAGGGCGATGTCAGCCGGGTGTACGCGGAAGAGAGCTTCTAAGCCTCCCCGTTCGGTTATTCTGCCGGATTGAAGGCTGCCGCTTCGCGCTTGCCGCCGGTCATCCATGCGAACAGGCGTGGCACCGGGCCGTTGCGCGCCATCCACGCACTATAGGCGCGATAATCCGGATCGGCGGACAGATGTTTTTCCTCGGTCTTCGCGCGCCAGTAATAGACCGCGTTGGTGATCGCCAGCAGCGCGCAGTTGCGCACGATATCGACCATCGATCCGCTGGTGGCGAGGAAGGGCAGCGAGGAAAACCACCAGAAGAGATTCTTCGCCAGATAGGCCGGGTGGCGCGTCCAGCGATAGGGACCGTGGGTCAGGATGCCGCGATGGGTGAGATTGGAAAAGCGGATACCGAAGGCCACCGTCGCCCAGGCATAAAGGCCGGTCAGCAGCACCAGCCAGCCGCCCAGCAGCCATTGCAGCGCGGCCTGCCCTTGCGTCCACACATCCCATTCCGCGCCGCCGGCATGATAGTCGAGCGGCCCGCCGCCACCCATCAGCACGAAGGGCGGATAGCAGATCAGCGCGGCGACCCAGCCCGACAGATAGGGATTGGCGGTGCGGATATGCGAATCGAGCGGCTTGAAGGTCAGCAGATAGCCGACCGTCGCCATGCACACGTCGATCATGAACATGACCGCGATCAGGAAGCCCGCCATCGCCACCGGATGGGCAAAAGCATCCTCGATCCGCCAGTCCACGACGCTGGCGAAATTGCCCGGCACGATCGACAGCATGAAGGCGAGGAAAAAGCCCTTCACCGCCCAGGCGCGGGCGTGATGGGCGACTTGCGCCATGTCCGGCGATCCCGCAGCGCCGCCGATCACCCACTGACCGAAATGAAAGCTGGCGTCGCGCGGATCGGCCAGCCGCCGGTCGAGCCAGAGAATATAGGGAATGGACAATAGCAGCAGCCAAGGCGCCGCCGCCATGAACAGGTTCATCGAAAAGCGGTAATTGCCGTCCCAATACCAGCGCGCGATGCAGTAGCAGATGGCGATGCCGAGCCATGTCGCCCACAGGGCCGCGATCTTGACGATGCTGATGTCCAGACTGTCGCGGATGGGTCTGGCCGGCGCGTTCCAGTCCAGGCCGGTCGAAGGGTTGCGATGCACCTTGTCCACCAGCAGCGACCATAGCACCATCGGCACGCCGCACGCGACCACTGCCGCCAGCCCTGCATGGGGACCGTCCATGCCGAAATGGCGCGCGACGAGCGTCCAAAGGGCCAGACCCGCAAGCCCTGCCACACCGACGCCATGGCTGACGGCGGATGGCGGACAGGGATCGGCGGCCTTGGTCATGGACGGGCTTCTAGCGCAAAAATGGTAAGCAAGCCGTGAATTGCCAGACTTTTAGCCGCCACCCAGCACATTGATCGTGAAGGCGAGGATGCCGAGATTGAAGATGAAGGCGGCAAGGCAGTGGAACAGCACGATCCGGCGCACGTCCGTTGACGTGATATCGACGTCCGACGTCTGGAACGTCATGCCCAGCGTATAAGCGAAATAAAGGAAATCCCAATAGGCCGGCTCGTCCGTGCCCGGAAAGTCGATGCCGCCGGTATCCGTGCCCGCCTCGCCGGGCAGATAGAAGATATGCGCATAATGCATGGCATAGACGAGGTTGGAAAACAGCCACGCGAGCAGCAAGGTCGTGAGCAGCAGCACGATGCTGCCGGTATTGGGACCGCCATGCTGCGCCACCGCCATGCCGACAGCGACCAGCACCACCATGGAGACGATGCCGGTCAATAGCAGCATCAACCCGCGATTGGCGTCGTTCGCGGCGGCGTTGCGACGCATGGTGGCCGCATCGGCGTCCATCAACGGCGCGACCGACAGGATGAAGGCGAAAGCGGCGATGTCGAACCCCGCCATCACCGCTTCATGCCAGGGCAGCAGCAAAGCCAGCGGCGCGGCGGCCGCCAGCAGCACCAGGAACATGCCGTAACGCCAGGGGAATATGCGGCTGCGGGCGGCGTCGGTCATGCGCGCATCATGAGACGGAATGAGCAGCGCCCGCAAGCCCCTTCACAATACCGCGGCGACCAGACCCACGGCGGCGGCCTCGTTCGCTTCGAGATACCAGTTCTCGGTCGAGCGGGTCAGCACGTCCTGCATCGTGACCTGCGACCCCAGCACGATATTGGCGAAGCCTTCATTCTGGATCGCGATCGACGCCTCGATTTCGTTCAGCGCGGCCTTGAGCGAGGCGACGCAGGTGGAGAGCGGCCCTTGCAGGTGAATATTCTTGGTGATGATGCGCTCATGAATCATGACGCGGGTGCCGCGCGTCAGATAGCGGTTCTCCACCGCGAAAAAGCCCATGAAGGTCGCCCCGGCCGAATAGACGGCGGTCTTGCCGAGAAACACCAGCCTGCGGTGGGGGTAGAGATCGGAATGAAATCGGATATCCTCGCCCATCATCCGCGCGATTTCCGGATCGCCGCCGAGGGTGGAGAGTTCGACGACCACCAACCCTTCCTGCGGCGCGGTCGCCAGCACATTCTTGAAATGCAGATACATATTATGGTCGACCGCGCCCGCCAGCATGATGGCGGGAAATTCAAAATCGCGGGCGGTCAGTTGGGGCAGCATATGCGAGGCTCTCGATGCGGGGTGAAGTCGGCCTGCATTACGCACGGAATCAAAAATGGTGCCGGGGTGTGTCGATTCTTTAAGGCTGGCGCAGGCCGCCACAGTCTGTAAAGAACAGATCATGACCATAGGGGCGGCCACATGATCGCGAAACTCAAAGGCAGGCTGGACAGCACCGGCCTCGACCATGCGATCATCGACGTGGGCGGGGTCGGCTATCTCGTCGGCGCGTCGTCGCGCACCCTTTCGGCGCTGGGTCCGGTGGGCGAAGCGGTGACGATCCATACCGAAATGCTGGTGGCGGAAGATTCGATCCGGCTGATGGGCTTTGCCAGCGCGGAGGAGCGCGACTGGTTTCGCCTGCTCGTCCATGTGCAGGGCGTGGGCGCGCGCGTGGCGATCGCGATCCTTTCGGCGCTGGAGCCGGCCGAGTTGCACCGCGCCGTCGCGATGGGCGACAAGACGATGGTGACGCGCGCGAACGGCGTCGGGCCGAAACTGGCCGAACGGATCGTGCGGGAACTGAAGGACAAGGTGGGCGTGGCGCCAGCCGGCAGCGCCGTCGCGGCGGGGACGGTGGTCGCACCAGCGGGCAGCCATGGCGCGGATGCGCTGTCGGCATTGCAAAATCTGGGTTTCAGGCCAGCCGAGGCGAGCACTGCGGTCGCGGCGGCGGAAGCGGAAATCGGCGAAGGCGCGAGCCTTGACGCGCTGGTACGGCTGGCGCTGCGCAAGGCGGCGAAATGAGCGACCAATTCGTCTTAAAACCCGCTTTAGTCCGGCGGATAGCTGAAACCGAAATCGCCAACTTGCTGGAGAGCAAAAGGGCTTTACTAGAACAGCACTCCGCCTCGTTCCGTTGGCTTACGGCCTCTCTCTTGGCCGTAAATGGTGGCGGCATAGTGGCGTTGGTGGGTCAATTAAATATGCCGCGCGTATATGTAGCTGGCTCGGGTTTCCTCTTCTTTCTTGGTATTATTATGGCGCTATTATGTGCTTGGTTCAGCCAGCGTGCCAACAGGGCAATGCTTAATCCCGTTGCCGAATTTTTAGGGTTTTGGTTATCAGTGGCGCATGAAGGTGAACTCGATTTAGAAGCCCTGAAGACTATGGAACATAAAATGGCTAAGGCCACGAAAGTGGCACGTCCAACCCAGATTTCGGGATGGCTATCTGCAATCGCATTTTCCATGGGCGTATTACTCGCGGGCACAGGTTATTGGGTCGTCCACCCGTCTGAAATTTCTCAAGCCAAGCCCGTATGACCGACGACCGCCTCATCACCCCCGCCCGGCGCGCGGAGGATGTGGATGCCGCGTTGCGGCCGAAAAGCCTTGAGGAATTTATCGGGCAGCAGGCGGCCAAGGGCAATTTGCGGGTGTTCATCGAAGCGGCCAAGCAACGCGGCGAGGCGCTCGACCATGTGCTGTTCTTCGGACCGCCCGGCCTTGGCAAGACGACGCTGGCGCAGATCGTCGCCAAGGAACTGGGTGTCGGCTTTCGCGCAACGTCTGGCCCGGTGATCGCCAAATCGGGCGATCTGGCTGCGCTACTCACCAATCTGGATGAAGGCGACGTCCTGTTCGTGGACGAGATCCATCGGCTCAACCCGGCGGTGGAGGAAGTGCTCTATCCGGCGATGGAGGATCGCGCGCTCGACCTGATGATCGGCGAGGGACCATCGGCGCGCAGCGTGCGGATCGACCTGCCGCCCTTCACGCTGGTCGGGGCGACGACCCGGCAGGGGCTGCTGACGACGCCGCTGCGCGACCGCTTCGGCATTCCGGTGCGGTTGCAATTCTACACGGTGGACGAGCTGGAACTGGTGGTGCGGCGCGCGGCGCGGTTGCTCGGCCTCGCCATCACATCGGACGGAGCGGTGGAGATTGCGCGCCGTTCGCGCGGCACGCCACGCATCGCCGGGCGGCTGCTGCGCCGGGTACGCGATTTCGCCAATGTCGCGGGCGCGCCGACGGTGGACGCGAAGGTCGCCGACGGAGCACTGGCGCGGCTGGAGGTCGATGAACTGGGCCTCGACCTGATGGACCGGCGCTATCTGCACATGATCGCCGACATTTATCGCGGCGGGCCGGTGGGAGTGGAGACGCTGGCGGCCGGGCTTTCGGAGCCGCGCGACACGGTCGAGGAAGTGATCGAACCCTATCTGATCCAGCTTGGCCTGATCGCCCGCACCGCGCGGGGGCGCTGCCTCAATGGGCCGGGTTGGAAGCATCTGGGTCTCAACCCGCCCGCCGGTTCGCAGGACGGCCTTTTCGACTGAAGGAATGGCGGAAATCCGTGGCCGTCCCGCCCGGACGCGGCTATAGCTGGGTGGTCGAGAGGCGCGCGAGAGATGCGCCGTCCGTCAAGGAGCAGTGATTTTGCGGGCGATCGAGCGTTATCCCAATCTGGTGACCATGTTTTTCGAGCGCGCGAAGGAACAGGGCGATGCGCCGTTCCTGTGGCGCAAGACGGCCGGGGCATGGGCACCGATCAGCTGGGCCGAGGTGGCGGGCCAGGTGGCCGCGCTCGCCAGCGCGCTCAGGGCGCAGGGGCTGAGGCCGGGCGAGCCGGTCATGCTGGTGAGCGAGAACCGGCCGGAATTCTGCATCGCGGACCTGGGCATCATGGCGGCGGGCTGCGTCACCGTGCCGACCTACACCACCAACACGACGCGCGATCATCAGCATGTGCTGACTGACAGCGGCGCGCGCGCGGTTATCGTTTCCACGGCGAAACTTGCCGCGACATTGATGCCGGCGGTGCTGCGGTCGCAGGCGCAATTCGTGATCGGCATGGAACCGCTGCGGGGGATGCAGGGCCAGTGTGCCTGCCATTTGTGGAGCGACCTGATCGCCCGCTATCCGACCGATCCGCAGGCCTGCGCGATGGAGCAGACGGCGCAGCGCGGGGATCTTGCCTGCATCATCTATACCAGCGGCACCGGCGGCGCGCCGCGCGGGGTGATGCAGCATCATGGCGCGATCCTGAGCAATGTCGAGGGCGCCGGGCGGCTGCTCGCCGAGGATTTCGGTTGGGACGACGAAGTGTTCCTGTCGTTCCTGCCGCTCAGCCACGCCTATGAGCATAGCGGCGGCCAGTTCCTGCCGATCATGCTGGCGGGGCAGATCTATTATGCCGAAGGTCTCGAAAAGCTCGCCTCCAACATCGAGGAGGTTCGGCCGACCATCATGGTCGTCGTCCCCCGGCTGTTCGAGGTATTGCGCGCCCGCGTCATCAAGTCGATCGAGAAGCAGGGAAAATTCGCCACCTATTTGATGGAGCAGGCGCTGCGCATCGGGGCGAAGGAACAGCGCGGCGCGCGATCCATCTTCGACCTGCCGATGAAGGCGCTGCTTGGCAAGACGCTCAAGCCCAAAATCGCCGCGCGGTTCGGCGGACGCATGAAGGCGATGGTGTCGGGCGGCGCGCCGCTCAATCCCGATGTCGGCCTGTTTTTCGACGCCATGGGGCTGACGCTGTTGCAGGGCTATGGCCAGACCGAGGCAGGCCCGGTCATCAGTTGCAACCGCCGCCGCGCCGGCATCGCCATGGATACGGTCGGGCCGCCGCTCGACGATGTCGAGGTGAGGATCGCCGAGGATGGCGAGATATTGGTGCGTGGCGAACTGGTGATGCATGGCTATTGGCGCAATCCGGCGGAGACCGAAAAGGCGCTGAAGGACGGCTGGCTGCATACGGGCGATATCGGCGAGATCGACGCGCGCGGGCGCATCCGCATCACCGATCGCAAGAAGGACCTGATCGTCAACGACAAGGGCGACAATGTGTCACCGCAAAAGGTCGAGGGGATATTGACGCTGCAACCCGAGATCGGTCAGGCGATGGTGCATGGCGACCGGCGGCCCCATCTGGTCGGGCTGATCGTGCCCGATGCCGAATGGACCCGCGAATGGGCAGCGGCCAACGGGCGGTCCGTCGAGACTGTGGCGAGCGATCCCGCTTATCTGGCGGCGCTGCGCGCGGCGGTAGACCGGGTGAATACGGACCTGTCGGTGATCGAGCGGGTGCGGCGTTTCATTCTCGCGGACGAACCCTTCACGATCGAGAATGAGGAGATGACGCCGTCGATGAAGATCCGCCGCCATGTCATCTGCGGGCGCTATCGGGACCGGCTGGACGCGCTGTATAAGGCGTGAGCGCCTGTGTCAGCGCGGCTTGCGATAGGGGGTAAAATCGCCAAGCGCGCAGGCGCCGGTAGGAATGCCGACCGTCAGGTCCGCGCTGCGCGCCATGTCGCCCCGGCACAGCTGCGAGCCGAAGCTTTGAGTGATGAGCGTATCGCCGCGCGTGAGGCCGGGGCAACTGCCGATCAGGTCGTTGCGATAGATCAGCCGGGCGCTGACCCTGTAGAGCAGGACATTGCCACTGATGACGGTGAGGCTGGACGAGGGGAAACGGCTGATACAGCTCACTTTCTCGCCCGGCGTCAGGCCGGTGAGCGCCTTTTCGAGCTTGGCGGCCTGCTTCTGCGTCAGCGGTTCAGGCTGATAGGTTCCGGCGCAACCGGCGAGCAGCAGAAGCGGCGTGATGAAGGTCCAGTTGGTCATGGTCACGTTCCTTCTCCTTTTCGACGTCGCCGACCGCCCTTAACCGTCACGCCGCGTCCTTGGCCGCTCGACGCGCCGCCAGTTCGCCCACATTCGCAGCGCGCATGAAGATGTTCGTCTCACGCTCCAGCCCGATCGTCGTGGGCACCGTCGCCTGGCCGAGCGCGCGAGCAGCGTCCACCGCCTTCACCCGCTCGCGAAGCGCCGCATTGTCCGGCTCGACGGTCAGGGCGAAATGGCCGTTGGATTGCGTATATTCATGCGCGCAATAGACCGCCGTACCCTCGGGAAGCGCCTTCAACAGCGCCATATTGGCGAACATCTGCGCCGCATCGCCCTCGAACAGCCGGCCACAGCCCATCGCGAACAGCGTGTCCCCGACGAAGATCATGGCGTCGTCGGCCAGATGATAGGCGATATGGCCCGCCGTGTGCGCGGGCACCGCCAGCACCTGTGCGATGTGATCGCCGATGCGCACGCTATCGCCCTGCCCCACCAGCCGGTCGAGCGTACCGATCTTCGCCGCCTCCGCCGCCGGGCCGGTGATGGTGCAGCCGCCCCAGGCCATCGACGCCGCCTTGATCCCGGCATTGCCGCCGACATGATCGCCATGCCAGTGGGTGTTCCAGATCTGGCCAATGGTCCATCCATGTGCGGCGGCGGCAGCCAGCACCGGATCGGCGACGGCGGGATCGACCGCCACCGTCTCGCCGCTGAGGTCGTCGTGCACCAGCCAGACATAATTGTCGCTGAGCACAGGGATGCGGACGACTTCCAGCATCGGCTTACCAGACCCCGACATTGGGCATCGACGCCCAGGGTTCGGCGGGTTCGAGATGGCCGTCCTGGAGCAGTTCCACCGAAATATTGTCGGGCGACCGCACGAACGCCATATGGCCGTCGCGCGGCGGGCGGTTGATGGTGACGCCCGCGTCCATCAGCCGCTGGCAGGTGGCGTAGATATTGTCGACGCGATAGGCGAGGTGGCCGAAATTGCGCCCTTCGCCATATTGTTCGGCGGAACTGCCATCCTCGGCGGGCCAGTTATAGGTAAGTTCGACCTGCGCCTCTTCATCACCCGGCGCGGCGAGGAATACGAGAGTAAAGCGCCCGCTGTCGCTATCGAAGCGCCTCTGTTCTTCCAGCCCGATCAGGTTGAAGAAGGCGATGCTCTTGTCGATGTCGGTCACGCGGATCATAGTGTGGAGATATTTGGTCACGTCTCGGCTCCATTCACCGCCATAAAGCAACGGTTCAGCTCAGCTAGGGCACATCAGTCCCCAACATAGGACTGCGCGATCAGGGAAGGAAGAGGGTGCGATCATGGCCTTGGACATAAGGGATAAGGTGCTGCTGGGTTGCGCGGGGCTGCTGGCTGTCGGGCTGGTGAGCGGCGGCTATCTGCTGGGGGATGGTCTCAAGCGGGCGAAGGCGGCGGATCGGTCCGTGACGGTGCGGGGCCTTGCCGAGAAGAATGTGACCGCCGATCTTGCCACCTGGTCGATCAGCTATGCCGCGACCGGGTTCGACCTGCCCGCCGTACGTGCGGAGATCGACAATAATACCAGCCAGCTTAAGGCCTATTTCACGAGCCTCGGCTTCAAGCCGGGCGATCTGACCCCGGTCGGCGCGGGGGTGAACCAATATATCAACAACGGCGTCAATACGATCACCATCACCCAGCGCATGCTGTTGCGCACCACCGACATCGGCCGCGCCCAGCGTGCCGTGGCGCAGCAGTTCGATCTGGTCCGTCGCGGCGTGACGCTTCAGGAGGGATCGGGGATGCGCTACAGCTTCACGAAGCTCAACGACGTGAAGCCGCCGATGGTCGCCGCCGCGACCCGCGATGCGCGCGCCGCCGCCGAACAGTTCGCCCATGACAGCGGCGCCAGCGTCGCCGGGATCAAAAGCGCGACGCAGGGCTATTTTTCGATCGAGGCGCGCGACGGCGAAAGCGACGGGTCAGCCGACACGCCCTATAAGAAGGTGCGCGTCGTCACCACCGTGGACTTCTATCTCGACTGATCGCGCGTCGACGCGGCCGCAGGTGGCGCGGGCGCGGAGGGGGACAGGCGACTGAGATTATCCGCCGCGGCCTTGCCTGCGGGCAGCGCCGGGGCCAGCCTGACGGCGCGTTGCCACGCCGCGCGGGCAATGTCGTCATGGTCGGTGAGGACGGCGATATTGCCTTCCTCCAGCGCTACCGACGCATCGTCGGGCGACAGTTGCACGGCGCGCGCAATATGAGCCTGCGCCAGCACCATTTCCCCGGATCGCCGCGCCAGCGTCGCCGACAGCAGCCAGGCGAGCGGATCTTTCGGCGCCTGCTCCAGCGCGACGTCAAGCGACTGGCGCGCGCCCGCCTTGTCGCCCAGCGCCACCAGCGCGCGGGCACGGTCGAGATGGACCTCGCCCTTCTCCAGCCCATCGGGGATGCCCCGCGCCAGCGCCGCGTCGAAATCGTCGCGCGCCTTGGCGGGGTCACCCCCCGCGAGCGCCGCATTGCCCGCCTGCGCCCACAGCCGCGCGCCCTGCACCGGCTCGCCGCCGCGCTCGGCCTCGTCCGCGCCCTGTTCGAAGGCGATGATCGCGGGCGCCCAGCGCTCGCCCCGCGCATAGGCATAGCCCATGCAATTGCGCGCATAGAAGGAGCCACCCTCGATCCGCCATTTTTCGGCGAAAGCGGCGCCCTGCTCCGGCGACTGGTTCGCGGCATCGAGACAGTCCTGGAACGGGACGGCGAATTTTTCCGGCACCGGAATGCGGCCGTCCGCGCGCGCCGGGGTCGCCGACGCGGGCTGGGCCTGAGCCTGACTCTGCACCTCGGCCGCAGCCTCCTGACGACGCTTGGCGCTGCGGTTCATCACCGCCTCGATCTCGGGATCATAGGCCTGCGCCAACAACAGCAATGGCAGAAGAAACGGCATTATGGGTGGTCCGGAAGGCTGGCGACTGTGTCGATCAACAGGGCGATGTCGGCGTCGCGGGAAAGGCGATGGTCGCCATCCTTAATCAGTAGCGTCTGCACATCCGATGAACGCAGCCGCTCCGCGATCCGCAGCGTCGTCTCCCACGGCACGACGTCATCCGCCTGCCCCTGAAGCAGCCGCACCGGCACGTCGATCGCCAGCGGCGCCTCTAGCAGACGCAGGGCCTGACCCGATTCCCAGAAACCGCGCGTGGTGACACGGGGGGCGTCGCCATAATCGGACGGTTCGATGATGCGTCCTTCGGTCAGAAGCAGCGCCTTCTCCGCCTCGGTAAAGCCCCAGTCGGTGAAGTCGGGCGCGGCGGCGACGCCGATGATCGCGGCGATGCGATCCGGCCGGGCCAATGCGATCAGCAACGCGATCCATCCGCCCATGGATGACCCCACCAGCACGACCGGACCCTCGATCAGCGCGTCGAGCAGGAGCAGTGCATCGTCGCGCCAGCCCGCAAGCGTGCCGTCCTCGAACCGTCCTTCGCTCGCGCCGGTGCCGGCATAGTCGAACCGCAGTATGGCGCGGCCGCTCGCCGCCGCCCAGCGATCCAGCGCGACCGCCTTGCCCCCTTCCATGTCGGACATGTAGCCGGGCAGGAACAGAATCGTCGGCCCCGCCCCCTGACGATGGCGCACGGCCAGCCGCAGACCGTCGGGCCGCGCGAACATGGCGGGAAGGGGTATTTCTTGCTGGTCCACCATCATCTCCTGCAGGGCCATGGCACCGTCACGCTCCAACGTCGCCCCTTAGGCCCTCGCACGCGCCGCAACAGCAAAATAATGCACGCGTCACAATTGACAGCCCAAGGACCAACAGCTAATCGCGCCGTCCTACCCCGTGCCCAGATGGCGGAATTGGTAGACGCACCAGCTTCAGGTGCTGGCGATCGCAAGGTCGTGGAGGTTCGAGTCCTCTTCTGGGCACCAATACTGGCTCTGGAGACGTCCAGCAGCATCCAGTAAGCGGCTGGTTTCACAGCATTTCTTGACCGAGAATCGCCAGACACCGTCCGGCGAAATCCGGCTAAGGGCATGTGCAGCGACCACAAATGTTGCTCTTTTTGTTGCCCTCGGATTGACCCGGCTTTGCTGGGAAAACGACCATGCTGACATACATCCAGATCAATGCCGCCAAGCCGAGGGAAAAGGCTTGGACCCTCAGTGATTCTCAAAGCCTCTATCTCGTCATCCAGCCCAACGGCTCGAAGCTGTGGCGCTTCAATTACCGCTTTCTCGACAAACAGAAGAAACTTCATCTCGGCGGATGGCCCACCATCAGCCTGGCGGACGCGCGCGTGCGGCGCGATGAAGCCAAAAAGAAGATTGCCGAGGGTATCGATCCGGCGCTCGAAAAGAAGCGCGCGCGGATCGCCGCCAAATATGCTGCCGCCAACACCTTCGAGGCAGTCGCCGCGGAATGGCTCGTCAAATGCGAGCGAGACGGCCTAGCGCCCGTCACTATCGATAAAATCCGCTGGTTGCTCGCCAAGGCCTATCCTTTGATCGGAACCATCCCGATCGCACAGATCACGCCGCACGAAGCGCTGGCAGTCCTGCGCAAGGTCGAGGCCACGGGCGCCTACGAAAGCGCGCGGCGCATGCGCAGCGTGCTCAGCCGGGTGTTTCGCTACGGCGTCGCCACCGTGCGATGCGACAAGGATGTCGCCGCCGATCTGCGCGGTGCCATCGCAGTGCCGAAGGTCAAGCACTTCGCTGCCATCACCAAGCCCTCGGAGGTCGGCACGCTTTTGCGGGCAATCGACGGATACAGCGGTCACAAGGTGACGGTCATGGCGATGCGCCTTTCCCCGCATGTGCTGTTGCGCCCCGGTGAACTCAGGCAGGCCGAGTGGACCGACATCGACTTCGACGAGGCGATCTGGTTCATTCCGGCGGAGCGGATGAAGATGCGGCGTCCGCACCGCGTTCCGCTTTCGCGCCAGGTGATCGAAATGCTCAAGGAGCTTCACGAGCACACCCACTGGTGGAAGTATCTGTTCCCGTGCCTCGGCAAGCCGCGCAAGGCGATGTCCGAAAACGCTGTCAACCAAGGGCTGCGCAAGCTCGGCTATACGACCGAACAGATGACCGCGCACGGGTTTCGGGCAATGGCCGCGACCTTGCTCAACGAGATGGGCGAGTGGAACCCAGACGCGATCGAACGCCAACTCGCACATGTCGATACCAACCAGGTCCGTCGCGCCTACGCGCGCGGTGAATATTGGGACGAGCGCGTCGAGATGATGCAGCGCTGGTCGGACTATCTCGACCAGCTACGCGATGGCGGGAAAATCCTGCGGCCGGCCTTCCCGGCGGCGCGGCGCGCCTGATCGCTGGCTACGGACGTGCCGGTGCCGAACAGGCGCCGGCACGTTCCCCAAAACGATGCAGGTCTTGTCTTTAACCTGACTGCAATTTCGTGGGCCCGAACCATGTCGAAATACGTCAAGCCAACTCCGCTCGCACTGCCCGTCGCCGGTGGCGTGTCTGTCGGAAGCTTGCCGCAGGCGAAGCGCCACAAGCGCAAGTTCGACGCGGTGATCACGATCGAGGAGCCGGCTGCACGCCCAAACCTGAGACTGCGTTTCGCGCCAGATCCGGGACGGGCGCATCTCGTGCTCCAGTTCGAGGATGTCGACACCGACAGCCTAGGCATTCGCGTGGCCACGCTGGAAGACGTTAAACGGGCGGTTGTCTTCGCGCAGTCCTGGACCGATCGCTCATTGTTGGTGCACTGCTTCCACGGCGTCGGACGTTCTGCCGGGATTGCGCTGGCGATCCTCGCCGACCGACTTGGTGCCGGGAATGAGCCGCAGGCGCTGGAACGACTGCTGGCAGTCAGACCAGAGGTCACGCCGAACCTTGTCGTGGTCGCGCTCGCCGACCAGCTGCTCGAGCGATCCGGCAGACTTGTCGCGGCGGTGGCGGCATGGGAGACCTCCGCACCGGGTCTAGCCGAGGCCCGCGCGACACGCCTTCATTTCGCGCGAACGCGTCCCGACCTGTACGCTCGCGCCCACGATGGCACCGGTCAATAGAAGGCCTACCCGATCGCGGCGACCTCAGCCGGAGGTCCAATCAGTCTATGGTCCGAATGACCTGCGGCCCAACTCAGCCATCCGGCGCCTCTCGACTACGGGTCAGTGCCTTCAGGCTCTCGAACTGAACCAGCGTGCAGCGGCCCACCTTCACCGTCTCGAGGTCGCCGGACTGGATCAGTTCGTAGATCCGCGAGCGGCTAAGGCCGGTGATGCGGACAGCGGTAGAGATACGAACCGTGAGCGGTTCGATCTTCTGCTCCCAAGCCCGCTCGATCATGTCCGCCCCTTTCGCGCTTCGTCGCGCGCCTTCGCAAAACTGCGGTCGCTTTCTAGGAAAGATGTCAGCATCGCCGGGATCAGTTCGATTACCGGCTCCTCACGACCATAAGCCTGCGCATAGAGCGCGGCGTAGTCGTTCAACGCATTCTGGAGATCGGGCGTGATGGTGATCGCTAGCTTGACCGGCGTGCGATCCGGCAGTCTGCCGAGTTTCAGGTCCACCATCGCTCAGCTCCCGGTCGCGCCGCGCCAGGGCGCCAGGATGAGATCGCGGGTCACGAGGACGCGGACCGGTGCACCCGGTCGGATCGTTATCGTCGGTTGGATATCGAGATTTCGCTGGGTGATCTGGTCACCAGCCCGTGCGGTGTTCGATTGCGCTGACTCTCGGATCGCTTGAACAAGATCGCTTTCACCCGAGATCGACAATTCCGAGCCAACGCCGAGCAGCGTAGCGATCGCCACGCCCTTGAGCAGCGTCCAAGTGTGGAAATCGACCTTGTCCGCAAGCCCCGCATAGCCTGCGGCATCGGTAGCAGGCATGTTGTCGAGCCGGATCGAGCCGCCATCGGGCAGGATGAGACGCTGCCATACGACCAGCGCGCGACGTTGGCCGAACGCCACGACGGAATCGTATTTGCCGATCAGGCGGGCGCCCTGCGGCACCAGCAGGACATTGCCGGTTACCGTATCGAAGACGTTCTGCGTCACCTGCGCCGTGACCATGCCCGGCAGGTCGGAGTTCAGCCCGGTGATGAGGCTCGCCGCAATCACGCTGCCGGCAAGCAGGCTGTTCGGCGAAACGGGTGCGACCAAGCTGCCTGAATTGAGGTTGCCGTCCTTGTCACGCGCGGATGCGAATTGCTCCTTGCGGGTGCCGGTTGCGGCGGGTGCCGGCGGCGTGCCTGACCCGGTCGCGGCCGGATCGACATCCATCGAAACGGGAGCAGCACGGCTCGATTGCACCTGCGCCATCAACCCTGATTCCCGCGCGGCCTTGAGGTCAGCGAGGCGTTGCTGACGTTCGGCTTCGGCGGTGTCGACGCGTGCGGCCGGGGTTAGGCCGTCGGCCTGCTGCTGTGCCCGCAGGATCGGCCGACCGAGATCGCCGGGGAGTGGCGGCCCGAGCTTCGGCGCGTCGCCGTAGCTCGACGGCAAGCCGGACAGCGCGTCCGACGCCGGCTTCGACATCGGCTGCGACAGTTCGCTCTCTTGCGCCACCTGTCGGAAAACCTGGGGCTTGAGCGCCATCCAGGCGATTCCCATCAGACTGGCGGACCCGATCGCCGCGATGCCGATGATCGCGCCCTTGCGGAACCGGATTGCACGCGCCGGGCGTGAACGAATGGCCAAGGTCTCGGGATCGACCTTTGGCGGCAAACCCGATGTGGCTGGCGACAGGGCGGCGGCCTCGGTCATGCGCCCCTCCGCTTGGCAGATGCGATCCGGTCGATGCGCACGACCTGCTGCTTCTTGAGGCCCAGCCGAAGCTCGGCCGCGTCGAAGATCCGATCGACGACGTAGTAGCGACCGCTCAGCCGGTAGTTGACCAGTTCGGCCTTGCCGTCACGATCGACCAAAAACAGCGGCGGTGCCTCGTTGCTCGCCAACGTCGCGGGAAACTCGACATAAGTGCGCTGGCCATCGTCGAATGCGCGGACCGGACGCCATCCGGGCCTGTCACCACTGATCGCATAATTGAAGTGAAGCGCATCGACCGACAGGCCGGTGGCGACCGGCGCGGCGGCGCGTTCGTCTTCGGCCTTGCGACGTAGCGCAAGCAACTCGTCCTGCGGATAGGTCCAGCGCATCGACGACAGCGCAGTCGCCGAGGTGCTGACCAGTCGAACATGGTAAGTGCGTCGGTCCGTCGTCACGACGAGATTGGTGACGAGACCGCCTGAGAATGGCTTCACGAGCAAATGCGTCTGCTTCGTATCGCCCGAGCCGCTGGTGGTATCGCCGATCACCCACCGCGCGGTATCGCCGCTCGCCACCGCGATCAGCGATTCACCGGTCTGGAGGACGATGTCGGTCACCAGGCCCGGCGCGGTGTAGGCGATGTAGATCGTTCCTTCGCTCCATGGATAGACCTGCGCACCACCGACGAACCCGGAGGGCGCCGGTCGAAACGTCGCGACGCGATTGGCTGTGGCGACATGGCGAACCGACCCCGCCGTTGTTTCAGGTTGTGCAAGCGCCGGCGTGGCGGTGAGAGTCCCAAGTAGCGTTGCAAGAATGGCGGACTTCATGGTTGCGTCTCCTGGACGTTGGTGGGCGGAGCGTCGGACGGAGGATCGAGCGGCGACCCCGCGGGGACCGAGCGTGCGACAATCGAAGGTGCATCTGCGGGTAACGCGGCCGGCGCAGGCCGCGCCGGGGCCTCGCCGTCCAGTTCGCGGCTCCAGTCAATCGCGTCGACGTAGATGCCGAGCGGATTCTTGCGCAGGACGTCCGACGAGGTCGGCGGCCTGCTCACGGTCGTCAGGATCGCGGTCCAGCGCTGGACGCCGGCCTGGCTGCCGCGCTCGAACGAAGTTTCGGTCCATTTGACCTGAAACGACCTGTCCGAGGCGCGAACTACGCTCGTGACCTGCACGGACACGGTACGCTCGCCCACATTGGCGAACGGCGCCGCGCCGCGAGCATAATCGCCGAGGAACGTCGCGCCGCGCTTGGTCGCGAAGTCATAGGCCTGGAGCCAGTCGCGGCGCATCAGCACCGGGTCGAGCGACACCGAGCGGACCTTGGTGACAAAATGCGCGAGATGCCATGCGACCTGCGGGTCGGTCGGCCGATACTCGACATCGGCGGCCTGCACGGCGCGCGCCTCGCCGAGCCGATCAACCTCGACCACATAGGGCTTGACGCGACTTTGCATCGATTGCCACGCTAGTCCGGCCGAAGTCCCTGCGGTCAGGAACAGGCAGCCGAACGCCATCAGGCGCCAGTTGCGCGCCTGCACGCGCGCCGAGCCGATCCGGTCGTCCCATAGCTGGCCGGCGCGCTGGTAAGGCGTTTCGGGAAGTGGCGTGCGCCCGTAGCGTTGCACGCTTCGCTTGAAGAACATGGCTCAGTCGTTCCTTTCCTTGATGTCGGGGGTGGCGGAACCGCCGCTTCGATCGCCCTGGCTGATCGCGTGGACGGCTTGGCTGCGACGATGGCGCATGGTCTGTTCGGCGCGCATCGCGCGCGCCCAGGCCGGCGCGGAGCCGCCCGTTGCGTTGGCAGTCTCCCCGCCGCCGCCCGGTCCACGCGACGACGACGGAGAGTTCTGGTTGAGAGCGTTCCATGCCGCCTGCCGGCCGCCTGCCGCCGCTTCGCCGAGGCCAAGCGCGCCACTGGCGCGCGCCTTGGCGGCATTGCCGGCGGCCCGGGCGACGCCAGCGAGGCCCGCCCCGACCGAGGGCTGGGCTGCGGTTTCCTTGCCGAGGCCGTAGGCGGTCGAGGCGGCAGAGCCCATGGAAGTGCCCGACCGCACCGCACCGAGCGCGGCACCGCCAGCCAGCCGCGCGCCGCCGACCGCGGCGCCACCGGCGAGCATCGTGACCCCAGCCGCGCCCAGCGTTGTGCCCAGCGCCGCGCCCGCGCCGAGCTGCGGTGCGCCCGAGACGAGGCCGGAGGCGATCGATGGGCCGAAGATGCCGAGGCCGAACAGCGACAGGCTGGCGAGCACGAGGCTCATGGCCTGGCCGATGTCCGGTTCCTGGCCTTGCAGCGCCTCGGTGAATTCGGTGAAGAAATTGGAGCCGATTCCGACGATGACGGCGAGCACCATAACCTTGATGCCGGAGGAGACGACGTTGCCGAGCACGCGCTCGGCAAGGAAGCTCGTGCGGTTCCACAGCGCAAACGGCACGAGGATAAACCCGGCGAGCGTGGTCAGCTTGAATTCGAGGATGCAGACGAACATCTGCACCGCGAGGATGAAGAAGGCGACGATCACCAGCGCCCACGCGAACAGCAGGATCATGATCGTCAGGAAATTGTCGAAGAAGGTCGTGAAGCCGACCATCTCGCTCGCCTGTTCGAGCAGCGGCCACGCTGCCGAGAAGCCGGTGCCCGCGAGCCGCCCGGGCTTGAGCAGGTCATCGGCCGACAGCGTGCCGCCGCCTGCGGTGAGGCCGGCCTGCGCGAACGACCGGAAGATGATGTCGGCCAGCGTCGAGAAGCTGTTCAGGATGAAGGCGAACGCACCGACGTAGAGGATCTTGCGAAGAAACCGGCCGATGACATTGTCCTCGCCGCCTAGCGCCCAGAACAGGCCGGCCAGCGTGATGTCGATGCCGATCAACGTCGCGGTCAGGAAGCCGACATCCGGCCCGAGCAGCCCGAAGCCGCTGTCGATGTAGGTGATGAACGCTTGAAGGAAGCGGTCGATGACATTGAGGTCGTTCAAGTGACTGCCTTCCTGTCGGCGCTATGAGGATGTCGCGGGGCGCAGCGGGGGAGCGGGACCGCGCCCCGCGACGGCGACCGATGATGAGAGGGGCATCACCGGCCGCTGGCCGGATCGGGCCTGCCAGCCCGGTGGGGGGCTATCGGGGCGTGTAGGCCGATCCGGAACCGAGGAACTTCTTCGTCGCCGCCCGTGCCTCGGCGGCCTGGGTGGCTCGCCGCGCCTGCTCGACCGCCTCGCTGCGGAACTGTGCCGCCATCATGTGCTGGAGCTGGAACTGCTGCTTGGCGGTGAGCGCGAGAAGCTGGTTGGTCGCCTGCTGCGCTTGGAGCGAGCCCTCCGCGCCTTGGCTGCGCGCGACGATGTCGGCGAGCGCCTGTGTGTCGGACTGGATGTTCTCGACCACCTGCGCCTGCACGGTCATCGTCTGGCGAAACGCACCCATGCTGGCGTCGAGCCGCGCCCGGGCATCGCGGACGCGGGCGTCGGTGCGTAGCGCCGAGGTGAAGTCGTTCGGGAACAGCGACTGGAACTTGTCGTCGAGCTGGTCGACCCGGAAGTCGATCGCCTGCGCGCGGCCCATCAGCCGGTCGATCTCGGCAAGCTTCTGCTTGAGCGCGTCGAGCTGCGGGAAGTCGATCTTCGTCAGGTTCTTGCCCATGTTGACCAGCATCTGCGCCTCGTTCTGGAGCTGTTGGATCTGCTGGTTGACGGTCTGGAGCGTGCGCGCGGCGGTCAGGATGTTCTGCGCGTAGTTGCTGGGGTCGAAGACCACGCCGCCGAACTGCGCCTGGGCCGGAGTGCTCATCAAGCCGAGGCCGATACCGAGCGATCCGACGGCGCTGAGGCCGAGGGCGGCGGCGATGAGGTGCTTGCGATTGGGGATACGCATCATTCTTCTCCTTCTTGGGGGGCGGTGGGGATCGGGAAGTCGGCGGCGAGGTTGGCTGCCCAGCCGAGGTCGGCGGAGCGCAGGAAGGCCTCCGCGAACCGGCCGGGGCCGTGCTCGGCGAGAATGGCGTCGATCCGTGCCTGCGCGACCGGGTCGGACGAGCCGCACAGCGCGAGTGCGACGGGGCCGAGCCCCAGCTCGAACAGCCGGTTGCCGCGGGCGGACTGGAGGTAATAGTGCCGCTTGGGCGTCGCCCGCGCGATCAGCTCGATCTGCCGGTCGTTGAGGCCGAAGCGCGCGTAGATGTCATGGCCCTGCGGCTCGATCGCGCGATCGTTGGGGAGCAGGATGCGCTGCGGACAGCTCTCGATGATAGCCGGTGCGATCGGCGATCCGGCAATGTCGGCTAAGCTCTGGGTCGCGAACAGCACCGCGACATTCTTCTTGCGCAGCACCTTGAGCCATTCGCGAATGCGCGCGGCAAACAGCGGATGGTCGAGGAAGATCCAGGCCTCGTCGAGAATGAGGAGGGTCGGCCGCCCGTCGAACCGTTCCTCGAGCCGATGGAACAGGTAGGTCAGCACAGGCGCGACCGCACCGGCCTGGCCCATCAACGCCTCGGTCTCGAAACACTGGACATCGGCGAGCGCGAGCTGCTGTTCGGCAGCATCGAGCAGCCGGCCGTGAGGCCCTTCGAGCGTATAGGGCTGGAGCGCGATACGGAGCGCGTTCGACTGGAGCAGCAGCACGAGGCCGGTCAAGGTCCGCTCCTCGCGCGGCGCCGACGCGAGACTGCCAAGGGCGGTCCATACTGCCTCCTTCACCTCCGGCGTGACGGTCACGCCTTCATGCGCGAGCAGAGCGGCTACCCAGTCCGAAGCCCAGCTGCGCTCGGAGGCATGGTCGATATTCGCCAGCGGCTGGAAAGCGAGGCTCGCACCGTCGGCTTCGGTGTCGCCGAGCGCATGGTGCGCGCCGCCCATTGCCAGCACCGCGGCGCGGGCCGAGTTGCCCTTGTCGAAAATGTAGACCTGCGCATCCTGGTAGCGCCGGAACTGGAGCGCGATCAGGCTCAGCAGCACCGACTTGCCTGCGCCGGTCGGGCCGACCACCAGCATGTGCCCGACATCGCCGACATGGGTGGACAGCCGGAACGGCGTCGAGCCGGCTGTCTTCGCGATGAGCAGCGGCGGTCCGTCGAGGTGCGCATTACGGACCGGCCCCGCCCAGACCGATGAGAGCGGCATCAGGTGCGCGAGGTTGAGCGTGTGGACCAGCGGCTGCCGGACATTGGCGTAGACATGGCCGGGGAGCGACGAGAGCCACGCCTCGACCGCGTTGATGGTCTCGCGCTTGGCGGTGAAGCCGAGCCCGTTGACGATCCGCTCGACGGCGCGAACCTTGTCCTCAACCGCCGCGCGGTCGGTGTCGGTCACGGTGATCGTCGTCGTGAGATAGCCGAACGCGACATGGTCGCCGCCGAGCACCTGAAGCGCCTGGTCGGCATCGACCACCTTGTTGTCGGCATCGCTATCGAGAAGCTGCGCAGGGCTGTTGTAGAGCACCTCGCGCAGCATCGCGGTGACCGACTTGCGCTTGTTGAACCACTGGCGGCGCAACGAGGTCACCGTCTTGGTTGCGAGCGTCTTGTCGAGGGCGATGAAGCGCGTGACCCAGCGGTAGCCGAAATCCTGGTGATTGAGTGCGTCGAGGATGCCGGGCCGGCTAAGGTTCGGAAAACCGAGAACCGTCAGTGTGCGGACATGGAGGTCGCCGAGCATCGGTTCGAGGCCGCCGACCAGCGGGGTGTCCGCGAGCACGCCATCGAGATACATAGGCGTATCGGGAGCTATCACCCGATGGCGTCGGTCGGAAATCGTGCCGTGCAGGAAAGTCAGCGTCTCGTCGTCGTCGAGTCCGCGCACCTCGGCCATGAATCCGGACAGCAGGTCGAGCACGCGATCGGTCTCGGCGACGAACGAGGCCAGAGCTCCGCGCCAGTCGCGGCCCTTCTCCATGTCGGGCCGATCGACGAGCGAGCGTCCGGCACTATCGCTGGCATCGACCGGTGGCAGCCAGGTCAGCGTCAGGTGATAGCGGCTCTCGAAGTGCGTGCCCTCGGCCTCGAAGACCGCGCGCCGCTCGCCATCGACCAGCCAGCTCGCCGCGTCGGGAAAGTCACTGTCGGGATAGCTGTGCGCCTCGCGTCGCTCGGCCTCGAAGAACAGCGCCCAGCCGCTGCCGAAGCGCTTCAGCGCGTTGTTCGCCCGCGCGCAGGCGCCGACCAGTTCGGCCTCGGTCGCGGATTCCAGATCGGGACCACGGAAGCGCAGCACCCGGAGGAAGCTGCCATCCTTGTTGAGGACGACGCCCGGTGCGACCAGCGCCGCCCAGGGCAGATGGTCGGCCAGTCGATCCGCCGTCTGGCGATATTCTCGGAGGCTCAGCATCCGAGATATCCCTTCTGGCGGATGTGACGGAGCAGCACCGGCGCGAAGCTAGGATCGCGCCGTGCCGCCATCACCGCGAGGCTGTGCCCGGCGACCCAGAGCGCGAGCCCGGCCAGCCATTGCTGGAGGCCGAGCCCGACCGCCGCGGCGAGCGTCCCGTTGACGATCGCGAGACCGCGAGGCGCTCCGCCGAGGAGCAGCGGCGAACCCAGGGAGCCGTGGATCGGCACCTCGAAGCCGTCGATATGCTGCCCGCTGCCGATCACGAGATCAGCGCTCCGCCACCGAAGCTGAAGAACGACAGGAAGAAGCTCGACGCGGCGAAAGCGATCGACAGGCCGAATACGATCTGGATGAGACGCCGGAACCCGCCGGCAGTCTCGCCGAATGCGAGGGTCAGGCCGGTCACGATGATTATGATCACCGCGACGATCTTGGCGACCGGTCCCTGCACCGATTCCAGCACCTGCTGCAGCGGTTCTTCCCACGGCATGCCGGAGCCGGCGGCCTGGACGGTGGTGGCCAGCGTTAGCGCGAGGCCGAGCGCCGCGCCCGTGAGCAACAGGCGATTGGGGGAGCGGCGAGAATTGAGGGCACGGATCATGGGTCAGGTCTCCTTGGGGCTAAGCTTGGGAAGGTCGGCGAGCGCGTAGGTGCCGGTGTCGGGGTCGAGCCCGGCGACGCGCGCGATGGTCGAGACGCGGCGGTCGACACCGCGACCGGAAATGAACACGACGATGTCGATGGCTTCGGCGATCAGTTGGCGCGGCACGGTGATCACCGCCTCCTGCACGAGCTGTTCGATCCGGTAGAGCGCGGCGATCGCGCTGTTGGCGTGGACCGTCGCGATCCCACCGGGATGGCCCGTGTTCCATGCTTTCAGCATGTCGAGCGCTTCCGGCCCGCGAACCTCGCCGACCACGATACGGTCGGGGCGCAGGCGCATGGTCGAGCGCACCAGCTCGGTCATCGACACATGCGGGGGACGCGTGCGAAGCGCGACCGTGTCGGGCAGCGGGCATTGCAGCTCGCGCGTATCCTCGATCAGGATGACACGGGCATCGACCCAGCCCATCTCGGCCAGCAACGCGTTGGCGAGCGTCGTCTTGCCCGAGCTGGTGCCGCCCGCGACAAGGATATTATAGCGCTGCGTGACCGCGGCCCGCAGCGCATCGGCCTGCACCTCGGTCATCAGCCCGTCGGCGATATAGTCGTCGAGCGTGTGCAGCTTCTGTGCGGGCTTTCGGATCGAGAAACACGGTGCCGATGCGACGGGGGGCAGCACGCCTTCGAAGCGCTCGCCGGCACGCCCCTCGATATGCGGCGGCAGCTCCGCCGAGATGATCGGGTGCTCGGCATGGACCTCGGCGCGAGCATGGCTGGCGACCAACCGGATGATGCGCTCGACCTGGTCGGGCGCGAGCCGCACCTCAGTATCGGTGCGACCTTCGCCGAGACGGTCGAGCCGCAGCGCGCCGTCAGGATTGACCATGATCTCGATGACCAGCGGATCGCGCATGGCCGAGGCGATGTCGGTGCCGAGCGCGGTGATCAGCATGCGTCGACGACGCTCGGCGGAAAGACCGACGCTCATTCGCCGTCTCCCGTGGGCGCGCCAAGCGATCGGCGGCCGGTCGAGACCTGTCGCCCGACCTGGGTGACGAACGCTTCGAACCTTTTAGCGCCGAGCGCGCGGCCGGCCTGGTCGTTCTCGGCGAGCGGGGTCTGGATTGCGAGCTCGAAGCGGATGAACAGCGCCAGCGTTTCGAGGACGACGTAGGTGTCGCGGTCGACCCGGCCAATTGCCTGGGTCAGCCGATCGAGGCGGATCGCGAAGCGGTCCTCCAGTTCGGACGCCCCGCGACGATTGAGCCACGCGGTCACCGCGTCGACGAGGATCGCCGACTTGCTCGCGCCAGGCTTCGCGGCCAATGCTTCGAGCCTGTCCGAGAGCGGCTTGGGCAGGAACAGCTGGTGGCGGACCTTCTCCATCGGTCAGAACCCCAGCTGCAGGTCATCGGGACGGCTGGAAGCGGCGTCGAGGCCGTAGACCGTGCGAACGGCTCCGAGCTGCTGCACCCGATCCATCGCGCGGCGCTCGGCCGCCTGGTCGGTGTCGTCCTCGCCCAGGCCGAGCGGATCGGTGACCTCGGGCTCGGCCGCGGCGGCCTGCTCGATCTCGTGTGCCGGGTGGCGCGCCTGTTCGAGGCCGCCGCTATCGGCGCCTTCGTCCGTGTCATTGCCACCGGCGAGTCGCAGGTCGGCGCCGCGCACCTGTCCTGCCCAGTCGTCCGGGCGAGCCGCCGGGAGGTCGCGATAGGTGGCTATCTCCGGGCCAACATCGAGCGCCGGGGCCGGAAGGATGCGCGCGGTGTAGCGGCGATCCTCGTAATAGCGCAGCTTTTTGGCGCGGATCGGGGGCATGCCCGAGATCAGCACCAGCTCGTCGGTCGGTGCGAGCTGCATCACCTCGCCCGGCGTCAGCAGTGCCCGTGCGGTCTCCTGTCGGCTGACCATGACATGCGCGAGCCAGGGCGCGAGGCGGTGCCCGGCATAGTTGCGCATGGCGCGCTGTTCGGTCGCCGTACCGAGCGCATCGGATATCCGCTTGGCGGTGCGTTCGTCGTTGGTCGCGAAAGCGATGCGGACGTGGCAGTTGTCGAGGATGGCGTTGTGCTCGCCATACGCCTTCTCGATCTGATTGAGGCTCTGCGCGATCAGGAAGACGCGGACGCCGTAGCCAGCGAGAAATGCGAGGCTTGTCTCGAAGAAGTCGAGCCGTCCGAGCGCCGGAAACTCGTCGAGCATCATCAGGAGGCGATGACGGCCTTGAGCAGCTTCGCTTTCCTTGCCGATGCCGCGCAGTTCCTCGGTGAGCCGGCGACCGATCTGGTTGAGGATCAGGCGGACCAGCGGCTTGGTGCGACTGATGTCGGAAGGCGGCACGACGAGGTAGAGCGAGATCGGATGCGCGGCTTCGACGAGATCGGCGATGCGCCAGTCGGAAGCGGCAGTGACGGCGGCGACGGTCGGGTCGCGGTAAAGGCCGAGGAACGACATGGCGGTCGACAGCACGCCCGAGCGTTCGTTCTCGCTCTTGTTGAGCAATTCGCGCGCAGCCGATGCGACGACCGGATGGACCAGCGGCTGTTCTGCGGACCCGAGATGGTTGGTCGCCATCATCCGGCGCAGGGTTGCGGCAAAGCTGCGCTGCGGATCGGACAGGAATGTCGCGACGCGGGCGAGCGTCTTCTCTTCCTCGGCATAGAGGACATGAAGGATCGCGCCGACAAGCAGCGAATGGCTGGTCTTCTCCCAGTGGTTGCGTCGTTCGAGCGCCCCTTCGGGATCGACGAGGATGTCAGCGATGTTCTGGACGTCGCGGACTTCGTTCACGCCGCGCCGCACTTCGAGCAGCGGATTGTAGCGCGCCGAGCGGGCATCGGTCGGGTTGAACAGTAGGCAATGCGAGAAGCGCGCACGCCAGCCGGCGGTCAGCTGCCAGTTTTCGCCCTTGATGTCGTGAACGACGGTCGAGCCGGTCCAGCTGAGCAACGTCGGCACGACCAAGCCGACACCCTTGCCGGACCGCGTCGGGGCGAACGCCATGACATGCTCGGGGCCATCGTGCCGCAGGTCTTCGCCTCCGATGCGACCGAGCGCGACGCCGCGTTGGTCGAACAGCTTCGCCGCTTTGATGTCGGCCTGCCTGGCCCAACGTGCCGAGCCGTAGGTGGTGAGGTTGTTGGACTGACGTGCACGCCAGACCGAGCCGAAGATCGCCGCGCCGCAACCGATGAATCCGCCGGCCGCGGCGATCGCGCCCGCCTCGTCGAATACGATCGGAGCATACGCGTCGAAATGGTACCACCACGGAAACAGCGACCAGGGATGGTAGACCGGCTGGCCGAACGCGATGAACCACGGCGCTCCGAGTTCAGGCTGGTAGGCGAGGCTCGCCGCGGCCCATTGCGTGCCGATCCAGACACTCGCGAAGATGATCGCGAGCACCACGAGAATCTGGCCGATGAGGAGCTTTGTCGGTGTCACGCGAGACCTCCGCCCGCGTTCCGACATCAGTGTCTGCGGGCTGGCCCTAGAGTCTCAAGTGGGCGGGATTCGTGGCAGTGACCTGCTGGGGACTTGAGCCGCCTTCTTGGGGTCCCTCGCAACGATGCTCAGCTACTTTGCTTCGGAAACCCTCATGGTATGAAGTTGCCATGGCAATAGCACCGTCGAGCGCGACTCTAACGCCCGCCGAGAAATCGGTGATCAAGGCGTTGCTCAATTCCGGCTGGCGGGGCCAGGATGTCCAGACGCTGATCAATACGGGTCGCACCGCGTCGGTCAATTCCGGGCGCATCTCTGCGATCAAGGCCAACGCTGCGATCGTGCCTGCCACCAAGCAGCAGGTCGAAGCTTTCCGGCAGAAGAAACTGCTCTTTGATCATGTCACCGGCCTCTGCCCGATCGACAACGAGCGCCTTGTTCGCGCCCGCGAAGCGATGCTGTTGGCCGTCGAGCTGTTCAACACGCCGCGTATTGCCTTCAAGGCCGGCGCATTCTCGATGCTGGCGAACGTCGCCTGGACCTACCTGCTCCACGAATATTACGAGCGGCAGGGTATAGCGATCGTCAACGCCGATGGTTTCAGCTTGTTGCTGTCGCAGATGATCGCGCGTCACGACTGCCCACTGTCGAAGGCGTGCAAGCAGAATTTGGGAGCGCTTAAGGAAATCCGTGATGTGGTCGAGCACCGCACGATCGGCGTGTTCGACCAGAAGTGGCTGTCCCTTTTTCAGTCCACCTGTCTAAATTTCGAGAAAACGCTGACCGAACTATTCGGTCAGCGCTTGACGCTCGGCCGGGACCTCGGCTTCTCGCTGCAGTTCGCCAAACTGAAGTCGGCCGAAATCGCCACGCTTCAAAGCCACGACGTCCCCGAGCATATCGCGGCCCTCGACGCCACCTTAGCCGCAAAGCTAGGCGAAGGAGACGCCGATGATCTCGAATACCAATTCAAGGTCGTCTACACGTTGACCAGCGTGTCTAAAGCCAAAGCTCATTTCCAGTTCGTCCAACCAGAGTCGGCCGAGGGCAAAGAAATCCAAAATGTCCTCATTAAATACAAGCCTGCGGAGGACATCTGGCCTTTCAAGCCCGGCGAGGTCACGGCGCGGGTAGCCGCGGCGAGCGGGCGACCATTCACCAGTGACAAGCACCAGCGGGCTTGGAAACTCTACAAGGCAAGGCCGCTAACGGGGGCCGCTGATCCTGCTGCAACCAAAAAAGACTATTGCGCCTACCACGCCCCCTACAAGTCCTACACCTACTCGCAGGCTTGGATCGACTTTCTGGTCGCCGAAATCGCCGACGATGCAAAGTGGGCTGCGCTTTCGGCACACGTCGGGTAACTGGCCGCTCGGCGACACGCCCCTGACGACCTGATCTTCGCGGCGTGACTGGTGCGGGAGAAGGCACAGTTTCCACGCCGAAGTGACAACGCAGTCCACGATCCCCCTTATCTTCTCCCAACCGGACGCTAACAGTCACTGAGTAGGCTTCATGGACATTACGCTGGGCATAAGGAACTTGTCGAAAAACGCCATTTCGCGAGCCCAGAAGTCCTTTAATGCATCACCTGATATATAGTGGCCTTGCCCCGGATATCGCACGAATTGGACCGGTGCATCCGTCGCCCGAAGACCGTTGTAGAGAACGATGGCGTTCAATAAGAACGCCGAGTCATCATCGCCGACGCCCAGCAGGACAGGCGTTTTCACTTTGTGAAGTTGAAAGGCTGATGACAAGCTTATGTATTCGCTGACACTTTCTTCTATTTCACGGCCCACCAGCATCCCATATTGCTTACGACCAGAAGGAGCTAACAAAGATGGACTAACCCAATCGACCGAGTTTGGTGCGAGAATAACCGCGCACCGGAATTCATTTGTTTGGGTAATGATGTAAGTCGCAACGCCACCGCCATTGCTATGGCCAAAAAGGCACATCCTCCTGCGGTCGATCCATCCTGTTTTTTCCAGTGCATCAAGACCACCCATCAGATCTCGCATAGTCACTGTCCACCCGTCGCCGCCTTTCGCCGCGAGTGAAAATGCCTCGCTACGAATGGTATTCATCCAGGCATTCGGCGCGCGCAGTAGTGGTCGAAAGACGGCGTAGCCGGCGCTGGCCCACGCTTGATTTCCTTGGTGTGGCGACATCCATCCCCCTGAAAGGGTCATGGGATAGGTGTCGACAATCACCGGATATTGGCGCCCAGAGCGAGCGCTAGGCGGCAACAGGAGTGTGCCGGTCAGCAGTTCCCCGTCAGGCGCTTTCCATGAGACAGTTTGCACTTCTCCGAGTTCCAATTGGTCTGTGGAGGCCTCGACGCGCATTTTATGCAGTTTCCCATCGAGGGCCCTGACTGTTAGCTCGCCACCATCCAGGACAGTAAGCGAACCATGCGCGCTCTGCGACCAAGTACTAATCCTTCGGGGTCCGACAAGCACTTTGCGCAGAAGCCGATCTCCGACCAACCGCATGCTTTGGATCGTGCACATGGCATCACACGTGAATAGCGAGAAGGAACTCAATGCGTCGTTCCACTCGATTTGGAACGGCCAATCATCCGCAATGTATTCGAAGCGGCTCTTATCCTCGAGCCTTAATACGGTAGGCTTTCCGGGCTTGGTGACTTCGCTGTGCATAATATACGCGAGACTTCGTCCGTCGCGTGAAGCGGCGAGCATGCTTCCAACGCCTTCAAGTTTGGCTATCTCCATTTCATGGCTCGACCGCAGATCAAATTGAACGATCGTGGATTTCGTGGGACCCGGATAATCCCACAGAACGTCGCCTACCGACAAGCTGCCCGCCGGGCGGTCGAGACGAACCGCAAAAATACTTTTGCCATCGCCTGACCAAATCGCAGCGAAATAGTCTCCGTTTGGGCCGCCAAGTACGCTCACAACGCGCTCTGACGTCACATTCACAAGATGGATCTTACTGAAATCGAATCGATGTCCGTTCCACGACCGCAACCGGTAGGACCGGCCGTCTGGAGACTCGGGAATGCCGCTCGACAAGCTCATCGGTGGGAGCGCTCCCGCTACAGCCAAACCGGGGGGTGATGCATTGTCGACGACTAGAGGCGCACCAGGCATGCTCGCCACTGATGCTGAAGCAACGCGAGACGCGAAGACGATGCTCTCGCCCTCGGGCGACCATCTCAGCCGAAACGCACTAGCCACTTCGGCGTCGATGCGCGTCGTGGGATCGGCATCCACCCCGCCCTGCAGGTGGGTAATCTGACGCAATTCTCCGGAAGAGGCTGTCCAGATCCAAATCTGCAGGTCGCCCGACCTAGATGAATAGAATGCAAGACGGCGTCCATTTGGCGACCATTCGGGGAGCAAGCCAGGACCTAGGTCGATGAAGGTTTTGCCGGCAGCGTCGGTCACTCTGAGTGCACCATCGCTTTCAATTGCCACTCTACCATCCGCACTCGTTGCGAGGGAGTTGCCGGGCAGAGTGCTTACACCCTTAAGATCCGCCAAACCTACCAAACGCGGCTGCGCCCCGGCCGCTTCAGCAGAGAGTGCCGTAAAAAGCGCAATGAAAATTGCGGCTAACTTATTCATGAGACACCTGCTCTGCTGTGCGCTGCCGTGAAAATTGCTTGTAGTGGCTACCAGCGTTTGACGATTTCCAGAGCGATAGAGCGACCGATCGGACTTGCGTTGGTCCCATCGAAATCGATTGGAAGAACCGCGTAGGGCGATTCCACCGTCGGAGGGGATTGGTTGAAGATATTCAACGCTGAAAGATTGATCGCGAAACCGGAGGGCAAGCGGTCGGATAGAGCGGAAGCGTCAATTTGCAGTGTCAGGTCGATCGTCGTCCAACTTGAGACGGGGTGCAGAGCGCCGTCGCGAAACCGCGCTTGGTAGCCATCGACATAGTTGGCGAATGCGTTTGCTGTGAATTTGGCGCTGCTAAAGGACAGACCGCCGCGGAGTTTGAAATCAACTGGCAGGTAAGCATCGTTGAGCTGACTTGACACAGCGCCGCCCGACACGAATCGAATGTCGCGTTTGATCAGATAAGTCGCACCCACCTGTAAGCCGAGGCGACCTGCCCCCGCAGCGACCGAGTAATTGATAGATGCATCTATACCGCTCGTATGATTCTGAGCGGTATTTGCGATGCGATTGTCGATAACGGCACCAATATCAGCAACGGCGTAGCCCGCAGGATTGTAAAACCCTGGCAGAGCGAAGTACCCCGCCACGTCGGACGCAGTGGGATTAGTGTTGAGAAACCTGTTGTAGAGAGGCGCGTCGAGGAGCACGCGCGACACGTCAGCAATAGGGCTACCGACTTGGTTCTTGAACTGAACATCGAAGTAGGTCGCGGAAAACTTCAGATTGTCGGCCGGCTCGAAGTCCATACCCGCGGTCCACGTCGTAGAGGTTTCGGCGGTGAGATCTGGGCGACTCCCGTATATTACCACAACATTTGTCGTCCCGCCTGCCGTGTTAGGAATAGGACGCGCTTCGCCGAAAGGTGCGTTAGCAATAGGGTTCAATTCATAGAGCCGGGGAGCGCGGAACGATGTACCCCATGTCCCCCGCAGCCTGAGTCCCGCGAAGGGTGCCCATTCTAAGCCCAGCTTCGGATCGAAAGACGATCCAAAGTCGCTGTAGCGCTCGAAGCGGCCAGCGATGCTGACGCTTAGATCATGAATGGCAGGCACCGCGCTGGCGGCCGAAACAAAAGGAAGTTGGATCTCGCCAAAAGCAGCAAATACCGAGCGGTTGGTGGCGTCGCTTCCGGCATATGATGTGAAGTTTAGACCTTCACGTCGAACTTGCCCGCCGACCGCGATCTTTGCGTCTCCGCCCGGCAGAGCGAATAGTGACCCCGTCAGCTTGGTCTCGCCCACCCACATGTTGAGCGAGCCATCCGATACGGTATCCGGCGATCCGCTAATGATCGTCCTGGATACATAAGTGCTAGGGTCAGGACCCATTGATTTGAGAGGCGCGATCTGATTCAGGCTCTGTAA